>CAZJTO010000144.1:0-6831 GCA_964548935.1 uncultured Saprospiraceae bacterium | reverse complement strand
GGATATCAAGGATCTTAGATCCTGCCAGACGATCACAGATATACTTGGTGTGCTCGTACACCCCTTCTGTAGACCTGAGGCCCAATACAGCCCCTCGCCTATCTTCGCCTTCATATATATCGATGGCATATAGCTCAGTTGCATTTGTGATGTTGACGAGATGATCAGGAGAGCTCTCCCGGCTTACAGTATTTATGATCGCGTCAATCGGCATATATGCTTCTATCGGTGCATTTGACTTGTTATATCCACTAAGCGCTTTTTTCATGCTCGAACTACTGAGTAAGTCTTGAGCATCTCGCTCATATCCTCTGCCATATGCCCCTCGTTTTTTGTTGTAGTTGACCAGATTAACCTTATGACTTAGTCTACTGTTACTCTCCAATCCCCCATCAAATCCAGACTTCGTTGTGGTGTATCTACAATTGTCATAGCAGTCGGGATCATCGCAATCCACTAAGCCATCATTATCATCATCGAGTCCATTGGCGCAATCTACTGAGGTATTACCATAAAACTGATAGTCCTCAACCTCTCCCGTGATATCATCGTCATACAAGTCTAAGTCATCACTATCCAATGGAATCTCACTTACGATCAGGCGCACTGCTACAGTGGTATCGCTAAAGGTTACTGGCACATCGACTGGTACGGCAACATTAATAGCACCAGTAATAAGTGCACTGCCATCATGGAACGCATCAATATCATGATCAGCATCCCAATCGATCCATAAGCCATAATAGACTTCCTTTGGTTCTTCAAAATTGGTGTTGAGCGTAATTTCCCAATTAGATGTTGTGCCACTCGGAAGATAGGTATTGAAGTGTAAGCCATCATCATACTCGTCTACATCGGCTGTAGTAAACGCCATAGATTCGCTTTCCTTATCTATACCTGCACCTGCCCATACAGCTGGTAGATCTGGAACACCATCGGTATTTTGGCAATAAGTGAAAATGCTTGCCGCTGGAAACAAACTATAATCATGGTGATCAAAAGTCAAAGGAGCTGGGAGCTGCAAAGGGCATGAAAATCCATCATTGAATCGAAGTCCGGCGGTAGACTGCATCATCAACTTAGTCTCACGAGAGACTACGTCAACTCTGAATATCTGACCAGTAGCATTGTTAGATATGTACAGTCTACCGTCGGAACCCGTCCATTGCGCACCAAAGCCACTACTCGGCACAACATCTCCTATTAATGGTCCTATAGTCGTTTGCTCTCCCGTATTGGGGTCAAACTTATACAAGGTGCCACTATGGACCGCATAGAAGTTGCCATCCTTATTATAGGCCATGTCCCATCCAGGCATTCCAGCATTGGGAAATCGGGTTATTAGATCAGGGGCGCTCTCATCAAGCATTGACTCTATATGGATTCTAACCATATCGTTTCCATCTTTGCCCCACCAGTTACCCAATGTGTCTGTATCTCCTACAAAGACCTTACGATTGAAAACTTGACCGAGATTTTCGACTGTTCCAATAGAATCTAAAGAAATGAACAGACGACCTTCCGCCCCATAAGCCAATCCTGTCAAGTAGTCGAACCCAAGTCCATTGGCTTGATGAGAGATGGGCGCTATTTCATCATAAGAACCAGACTCTACATTGAGTTTACCATAGATATTGGGTTCACCATCAATCTTATATACTTGATAGAATGCGGGACTGCAGCTTAGGACTTGTTTGTCCTCTATAGTAAAATTGGAAACCAATATGTCATGAGAAATAAGATTAGGGTCAAGCAATACTCCATCTGCAAAAACATGATTAGAATAGACTCCCTCAGCAGCAGCATCATCAACCAGCACTGAGTATTGTATCTCCAGCATCCCTCCGACAGGAATATGTAATGAACCCCAACTGATCGTATCTCTACTCCCAAATAATGGTCTACTGTCCAGATCTAATTGTGTAGCTCCACCCGAAAATGAAATCGTGTCATACAACATGCTCATCCCGTATGGCAATACTTCATCGATAGAAAAGTCAATGGCATCTGCCTGACTATTATTGGTCAACTTCAGGTGAAATGGTATGATCCCATTCGGTCCTGTTTCTTCTATACATTGCAAAGTGGCAGTTAATCTCGGGCAGTTGCTATCGATAAAACAATCTGGGTCAGCACAGTCCACCAGACCATCACCGTCATTGTCAGCACCATCTGCACAGTCCGTCTCAAACGGAGGCAGAGCGTTAGAGCAAGCCATCCCATCATTAGAATTAGTGGGTTCACCAGTGGCGACATGCTGTAACTTAAGCGGACTTCCATCAGCACTAAATAAAAGCTTGTAGATACGTCCATCATTATTGTTAGAAAAGTAAGAGTTGCCCTCACTATCAGAATATGCCGCTCCAAATGCTCCGCTTGTATTGATATCGTCGACGACAGAATCGTCCAAATCTATAGTCAAGGCAATAGGGTCGATTACGATTATCTTACGATTAGAAGCAAGTCCATAAAACTTATCATTCACCGGATTGAATGTAATGTCTGCCGCACCAGGAATGCTTGACTCGCTCAGATTAGTTAGGTTCTGAGAGATCTGCTTCAAAGGCATCACATCAACATCCAAGTAGTACAACACCGGAAAACTACCACTCTTATAGGTATACAAATTACCGTCCTGATCAAAATCACCTGCGTAGTCAATGCCACTAAACCTATCAATCACACCTAAGTCAAGTTCACGCCCAGTATTATCAATTCTCCATAGGCTTCTTCTGCCAGCATTTTTATTGATACCATAGATATAGCCATCTTGAAAGTTGAAGCCGCCGCCATTATAATTAGCAGATGCTACACCGATGTCATCATATGAACTTGTGGCAACATTGAGTTCCTTCAGCGTCGTCGAGATCACTTGATAAAGTGTATTGTTGCATTCATAGGCATCCGCGCAAGTCGCCTCACCGTAACAGTCTGTATCTCCGCAATCTATTAATCCATCGGCGTCATCATCAATGCCATTATCACAGATCTCTTGACCTGATAAACTCGCCAAGGAGAACAAGCTTATGAGTATATATATGTAGAGATTATTCCATTGCATCTTGGGTTCTTTTACTTACAAGGATAGGATGTGTAATGGCTGTATATGATGATAATAGTCCAAGGGTCTATTAGTATCGGTGAATGGTAGAATAAGAGGGATGAATGAATGACGTTTTTTAGCGTTTAGTCGCTTTCGAGTGAGGCGAGACAGATGTTCTTAACAGCTAATTAGTATCTTATCATCATAATCATATGAGTAAACTAAGCTATACTTCAGGCATCAGTGATATACCGTTGATCGGTATGACCATCGGAGACAAATTCGATGAAACTGTCCAACGCTTTCCTAACCGAGAAGCCCTCGTGGTTCGCCATCAGGATATTAGATGGACTTATAGTGAGCTAAGGGATCATGTAGATAGGTGTGCCCGAGCACTAATGGCAAATGACTGTAAGAAAGGAGATCGAGTTGGGATATGGTCACCAAATCGGGCCGAGTGGACTGTCTTACAAATAGCCACCGCCAAAGTTGGTGTAATCTTGGTCAATATCAATCCAGCGTATAGGCTTCATGAATTGAAGTATGCCTTAACACAATCTGGCTGTAAGGTATTGGTACTTGCAGATCAATTTAAGACTTCTAATTACTCTCAGATGATATTGGAGTTGGCACCAGAACTAAAGAGTAGTTCATTTGGCGAACTCAACTCTAAAGAACTCCTTAAACTTAAAGGAGCTATCGTACTTTCAGAAGCCCCTGAGAATGGACTATTAGGATGGAGTGATTTTTTGCTGACGGCTGATCAAATTTCGATAGAGAGCTTAACTGAGCAACAATCCAACTTAGCCTTTGATGAACCGATAAACATCCAATATACCAGTGGTACGACTGGATATCCCAAAGGGGCCACGCTAAGCCATCATAACATACTCAACAACGGATATTTCGTTGCCAGAACGATGAACTTTAGCGAAGCGGATAGTTTGATCATCCCCGTCCCACTCTATCATTGTTTTGGAATGGTCATGGGTAATCTAGGATGTATTACACATGGCGCCAAAATGATCTATCCCAGCGAAGGTTTTGAACCATTGGAGGTATTGCAAGCTGTTGAAGATGAGAAAGCCACCGCTGTATATGGTGTCCCTACCATGTTTATTGCACAGCTGGAGCACCCTGAGTTTGATAGATTTGATTTATCAACTTTGCGGACAGGAATTATGGCTGGCTCACCCTGCCCCATTGAAGTGATGAAAAAGGTTAAAACGCTCATGAATATGTCTGAAGTTCAGATTGCCTATGGGATGACCGAAACCAGTCCAGTTAGTACGCAGACGAAAGTGGGCACATCACTGGATAAACAGGTTAGCACCGTCGGTCAAGTACATCCACACATCGAAGTTAAAATTATTGATCCTGACACAGGTTTAGTTCAACCAATTGATACACCAGGAGAATTGTGCACCAGAGGTTATAGCATTATGTTAGGGTATTGGGATGATAAAGAGAAGACAGCTGAAGCGATCGACGAAGCACGGTGGATGCATACAGGAGACTTGGCCGTGATGGACGAGGAGGGATATATCAATATCGTTGGGCGAATAAAAGATATGATCATAAGAGGTGGAGAGAACATCTATCCGAGGGAAATCGAGGAATTCTTGTATCAACACCCGAAAGTAAGTGACGTGCAAGTGATTGGCATTCCTTCACAGAAATATGGAGAAGAGGTGATGGCATGGATCAAACCCAAACCAGATGAACACATAACAGAAGAGGAAATCATCGCATTTTGTAGGGGTCAGATTACTCATTTCAAGATCCCAAAACTCTACAAGTTCGTTGATGAGTTTCCGATGACAGTGACGGGTAAAATCAAGAAGGTTGAGATGCGTAAAATAAGCACAAAGGAACTCAATCAAGTATAGGATTACTTATTCTTGTATTTCCATATACAAAGAGCATTTATGAGAATCATATTGATACTAACAGGTCTTTCCTTATTGTCGTCTTGTATAAACCTATCAAACAGGTCTGAAATCAGTCCGACAGTGGAAGAAACAGAAATTGCAAAAGACCTTATACAGGGCGCCTTCGATGATCTGTGGGGTGGCGTTGACTCCACTAAAATATCCAAGTATCATACGGATGACTTCATCATATTAGAACATGGTGAGGTCTGGGATAATGACCGAATCAAAGAGTTCATGCGTGGACAGTTAGCTAATCCTAATCGGGCAAAGCGTGTCAACATCATGGACTACATCTCTATCGAAAAGTACGGTCCATCGATACAGTTAGCTTATAATAATCGAGCAGAGTTCTATCGGCAAGACAGTTTAGTAGGTACAGGAAGCTGGTTAGAGAGTGCTACGGCGATAAAAACACCCGGTGGATGGAGATTAAGAATGATGCACTCCACTCGGAACAAGAAATAGAATTAGATCAACAAGATTAGAAAGTCATGTCTACACAAACAAAATATCGTACTTGTAATCTCTGTGAAGCCCTGTGCGGCCTTGAAATAGAAACTCAAGATAATCAGGTCATATCTATAAGAGGAGACAAGCAAGATGTATTTAGCAAGGGACACATATGTCCTAAAGCTGTTGCCTTGAAGGATCTGCATGAAGATCCAAATCGTCTCAAATATCCAATGGAGAGAAAGGGAGATTCATGGGTGCGAATAAGTTGGGAAGAGGCTTTTGAAAAGGCTGCCAAGGGTCTATATGCCGTGCAAAAGAGACTTGGCAATGATGCAGTTGGAATCTATCAAGGCAATCCAAGTGCGCACAATATTGGTACGATCCTTTACTCTCCTCAGTTCGTAAGGACAATCAAGACTAAGAATCGATACTCAGCTACGTCAGTAGATCAATTGGCGCATCACATGGCTGGCGAGTTCATGCTGGGACATATGAACTTAGTACCCATACCTGATATAAACAGGACTTCATATTGGCTGATCTTAGGCGGCAACCCCTTAGTTTCTAATGGGAGCTTGATGACGGCACCTGATGTCAGTGGAAAACTAAAAGCGATCCAAAAAAGAGGTGGCAAAGTCGTGGTGGTAGATCCCCGAAGAACTGAAACTGCTAATAAGTCTGATCAGCACCTATTTATTAAGCCGGCAACTGATATCTGGCTACTCTTGGCTATGATCAACCTTATCATCAGCAAGGATAAGATGAGATTAGATCGAGTTGAACACTTTATCGAGCTCGACAAGATAGAAGAGATCAAAAGCTTAGTTCAAGGTATTACACCCGAGATAGCTTCCTCCATAACGGGCATTCCGACATCCGCCATTGTAACACTGGTAGATGAGTTTACCGCAGCCGATAGTGCTGTTTGCTATGGCAGGTTAGGTGTTTCTGCTACAGAGCACGGCGCCATCAGTCATTGGGCGATTAATGTGATCAATGTACTCACTGGAAATTTTGACAATCCAGGTGGCGCTATGTTGACCTCACCAGCAATCAATATTGCGCAACGCAAGAACAAAAACAAGAGATTTCGAAGATGGCATAGTCGTGTAAGACAGTTACCCGAATACGGGGGAGAGTTACCTTCTTCCACCATTGCCGAAGACATACTCACTCCTGGTGATGGACAGATAAAGGCATTCATCACGTCGTGCGGCAATCCTGTATTGTCAGTTCCCAACGGTAGAAAGATAGAAGAGGCTTTTGCGTCATTAGACTTTATGGTCAGTATAGACATATTCATTAATGAGACGACTAAGCACGCAGACATCATCCTCCCTCCGGCAACAGGCTTGGAGACTCCTCATTACGGTGCGCCATTTCACAATCTCGCAGTACATA
>CAZJTO010000143.1:0-6837 GCA_964548935.1 uncultured Saprospiraceae bacterium | reverse complement strand
GGGAAACTACAACTATGATAGTAAATTCTCGATTCAATGGTCCAACCAATTCTGGTAATGGCGGCTATGTTGCTGGCCTTATGGCAAAAGAGATCGGCGGTATAGTACAAGTCACACTCCTTAAGCCTCCTCCTCTTGATGTGGAAATGAAGTTTTTAGGCGAAGGTGAAGAGTGGACATTGACTCATAAAAAAGCAGTTGTAGCGAGGGCTAAGACTTCTTCTGTTACTATAGAGCCTCAGGTGATTCCATCGATGGCGGATGCTGTTTTGTGTGAAACGAGATATCCTGGTTTTACTAGGCATGCTTTTCCACATTGTTTTGTATGTGGTCCTCAGCGCAGTGAAAACGATGGATTGAGACTCTTCACCGGGGTATCAGGCAGCGGGGATTATGTTGCAGCACCATTTAGGGCATTCGATGATCTCTATGATGATAAAGGACAGATGAGCACGGAGTTTATCTGGTCTGCTTTAGATTGCCCAGGGGCATATGCGATCACGCAGATCCAAGAAGAAAAAGTGCTTGTCTTAGGACGCATGACGGTAGAGATAAAGGAAAATATTGACAAATCCGAAAAGTTGATCGTCTCCGGTTGGTATCGAGGCACTGAGAGGAAGAAGAACTACTCTGGCTCGGCGATTATTAACAGTGATGGGGTGGTTAAGGCCATTGGCGAGGCCACATGGATTGAGGTAGATCCAAAAATCTTTATGAGCTAAAGGAAGATGAAGGTAGTTTTCGTAGCAGATAATCTGACGACTCAATCAGCGGGTATCCATGTATATACGAGGCAGTTTATCAAGAGAACAATAAATCAATATCCTAATCACAGCTATCATCATATTACTTCGATGCCCTACGATATCGAAGGCTCCACCAATGAGATTATCCCCATTAAAACCTGGTTGCCGGGACATTACCGCTTGAGGTACTTTCATGAGATACCTAAGCGTATCAGCGCGCTCAACGGAGATGTTGTCATAGAGATGGCTCATTTTGGCCCATTTGGATTATCCGACCGTATTAAGAGAGTCACGGTAGTTCACGATTTGACACCGATCTTGTATCCACAGTATCATGACAAGCTCTCAGTGTGGTGGCATAAACATCAGTTTGGCAAGCTTCTGCGATCGGTGGATGCCATTGTCAGTAACTCAAATACCACCCGTAATGATATTGTCGCTCACCTTGATGTCGAGCCTAGCAAGATACATGTGTGTTACCCGACTGTTCTGACTTTATCAGCCCAGGAATCTCAACAAGTAGATCGTCCGGTTCAGCTATTAACAGTGGGGACAGTCGAACCAAGAAAGAACCATTTATTCATACTTGAAGCCTTAACTGAGTGGTATGAAGAGCACCAGAGAGACTTTACCTGGGTAGTAGCTGGTGCCAAGGGATGGAAGAGTAAGCCATTTTATGATGCGCTGAAGGCCTCATCAATTGAGAGCAAGGTCTTGCTGACCGGCCGTATCGAGGATCAACAGCTAAAAGAATTGTATCGATATAGTGATGTATTCCTTTTTACGTCACATTATGAAGGCTTTGGCTTGCCGATCCTGGAGGCGATGGCTTATGGCTTGTGTGTAGTGTTGTCAGACACTACGATTCATCGAGAGGTCGGAGGTAAAGGCAGTGCGTTTGTTCAATCTCCTAAGGATTTAATTGCTCTATTGAATCACCTCCCTCAAGGTCAAAGTCATAATGTTCAACTTGAGCGCCTTAAGAATGCCCCTTTTGAGGTACCCTTCCTATGAGAACGGGGACATCAGCTTACTTATAATTCTAATGCCCGACCAGAGGCCTTGACCTTTGTTCATCGTTTCTGGCGTATAGCTTACAAAGACAGGGATTTCTTTAATTATTAGCTTGTTGGCATTAGCTTCCTTGATAATCTCCATGCAAAACTCAAAACCATCATATTTCAGGTCTAAATGTTTTGCAAGATTGGCGTTAAATGCCTTAAGTCCAGATTGACTATCAGAGAGATAGGTACCAGTAAGAAACCACGATACGACATTGGCGATTTTATTGAAGAAGATCCTGCTCTTAGGAATTTCATTCTTCTGCATAAAGCGACTCCCTATGACTAAATCACAGCTTTCTTTTCTTAGTACGTCTATCAGTTTAATCAGGTCATCCGGATTGTGTTGGAGATCTGCATCAATTGTTACAATGATTTTTGCTCCATTAGAGACGGCATAGGCTATACCAGTTTGAGTTGCTGCTCCTGCACCTAAGTTGATACTATGATCGAGGACGATTACATTTTCTCGCTCACGAGCGATGACCGCAGTCTCATCTTGACTATTATCATTAATGATCACGATATTCACAAACCCTAAGTCATCTAACTTATCGATTAGGATATCGATGTATCGTTCTTCATCCTTAGCAGGTACTATAACGTAGACATCATTATATGTAGAGTGATCCTTCAATAAGGACGAATTTATAATATTTTGTAGATAGCATACGACCCACGTCTTATGATCTTCTCACCAAACACATTGGCAATTTTCTGAGGATTATCATTCGAATCTACAAATTCTACTATTCTATCAGTAGCTATGAGACTGACATCTGGGTTACTGTAGAGCATATTAATCAATAATCGATACTTTTGGGTCAAGCTTCTTTCGGGTGTTCTGTCCAGAGTTGGCGTGTTGAGATCTACCACGATATAGCCAAAATCAGAAGCTTTTAAGGCACTGATTAGAATATCCTTTTCTTCATATTTGTCTACCAGTTTGGTATAATGGGCCAATAGGTTGTCCTGAAATATTCGATTTACGTTATTGTTAATATTAAATGCGAAACTAGTTCCAACCATATAGATATAACTATCATCACTATTGATCTGGTCTAATGCTTTTGACACGTATGGAGATGTATAATCTATTGTTTGACGTTCGTCAAAGAGACCTACTGCAAATGTGAAAAGATTAGCTTGTAGCAAGCTTTTACCAGCATGTTCGCCCTCATCATATCTGTAATCAAGATAGGATATCCTAGATGCCCCAGACAAGAGTATCCAAAGTATACAGAGCCCTATACTTACCGAACGAATCACACTACTATGCTGAGTCTGCAGATTGAAGTTGTTAAATATTAAAATGAGTCCAAGAGGAACGAGTAAGAACCCATACCACAGGATGCCTCCTGATAGAATCAGCCATAAGAATGCGTATGCACTAAATATGATCCAGAGAGAGCGATTGAGTGAATATCGCTTGATAAACATAAAAGGGAGAATAAAGGCTGTAAATAGAATTATATAGACGATTGAGCTATTGGCTTCAACGAGCGTATTTAAAAAGTTGATGATTGGTCTGAGTATATAATCGGAAGACTTGTAGAGTACCCCTAATGACTTATCTAATAAGTCGACTTTATCATCAGGTGCTTTGTCAAAGTTTTTTGCATTGAGCACCCCAACTTTGGTAAATATTCCCGAATAGACAAAACAAGATGCTAAGTATACTATGAACAGCGCTGTGAGGCCATAGAACAATCTTCTATTACGATAAGTCAGGCCTAATATAATCACAGGGAATAAAGCTAATAACAGATATCCTATATCAACAAATCGACCAACTTGATTAGTGTTTTGACTGGCATCATACGGTAAGGTGGTAAATCTAAATAGGAGATCTTCATACCCGAAATATCGCTGTATCTCCTCTCTGCGACCATCCTGTTGGCTGAGTTCTTCAACATTGTCTATGACTTCCTGACTACTTAAAGGCAGCACTGTACTTAGCGTCAGGCTCAACAGAACCAAGTATTTAGCTATCGTATTATTGCCCACCCCTAAAATTTTTATCAATAGATCTCACATTAATATCTGCCTGGGGTTTTTTGCCCAGAAGGAGTTGCGCTGCAGATCCGTTGGGGTTGTCCATGTAATTTTTCACCACCCAAGGACTGAAGCAAAGTATACTCACTAAACCTGTAATTGAAATAATCTTGAGCAATGGGATACTATGAGTTTTAATGTTTTTAAACAATGAATACCCCAAAGCAACAAGGCCTAATGTTGCAAATAGGTAGGCGGCATGATTTGGATTGTCAAAATAGCTTCGCACCCCACTGATATTATCTAATTGCATCAAGATAGGGAGGCTGATACCGAGACAGGCGATACCAACCGTACCCCAACGATCTCGATGAAATAAGAAGTAGACAAGCACCACTCCAAAGGCAAGAAATACACTTAAAACCTTAATGGACAGTGAAAATCCAATCAATAGTGAAATGATGAACAGCATATTCCAATCCGAACGGTTGACTAATAGTATTTCTTCTTTTTTATGAGAAATCCAATTAAATAAGACGCATAGGATGGATAGCTGGACAAACAACAAAGTTAGATCCACCTTGAACTCAATGATCCAATGGTTCATAATCGCTGGCGTTAACAAAAAGATCATTATTACCATAATGGCATAGTCAGGCAGAATTTTAAAGTATCTCACCGAGAGCTCATAGATGCCCCAACATGAGAGAAAAATTCCAATGGTACTTAGGAACAAGGTTATCTCGGGGCTCAAAAATGCGATATATCCTACCGAGGCTACGAGGTTCCAAGAGTAGGGCTGAAATCCTGGAACTAAAGCTTCATTCTGAGCTAGCAGTTGCGAAATATTGATATAGTAATTTCGCGCATCAAATCCCATAGGGAAGGGTGCCTGGGTAAAGAAGAAATTCATGGTCGCTAAAACCAAGCAGCCATATAACATCAGTGAGGCCCAAAAAGACCAGTCTGTAGGTATCTGATATGGCTTCCAAAACCAGCTCTTTAAGTGCTTGCCATTGCTTTTGTAATTGATCAGTATGGGTAAGATTAATACGGCTAATACAACAGGATTTATCAATAGTTTCATCGCGCCAATGCCAAATAGTATCAAGCTGATAACAAATAAACCAAGGGCCATTGACGTCAGAACTCTCGTTATATTTGGTAGATCTTGTTTAAATAATCGTGTGATTAATAAATCGCCCAAACTAAAGGCAGAGAGAAATACAATCAACCCGCCTAGTAGCGTATAGGATGATCTCGTTATCAGATGTAGATAGTGAGAGATGTTTAGGTCTACCCGCATATATTGATTGAACGAAAAAGCAGTAAAGCATAAAACGAACAGAAACAATAGATAGATATGAAGACCATTAATCTTAGGAGGGCCAAGTTTCTTAAAATATCCTAGCCCTTTGCTGTACAAGGCCAAAATTATGCCTACTAAAGCGTTGACAATCAGCCAGGTATGATATTTAAACTTAACAACTGATAACCAATAAATGGGATGCTTATCCATATAGTCCAGAAAGACGATAGTCATCCATAAGAGCGAGAAGATAATGAATACACCTCTCCTTATTTTTACCTCATTAATCATTTATAGCCAGTATGTTTACAATGATTGTATTTTTACCTTTCTTTCGACGTATGGTTAGGTGGGTATGTTGATGCAATATCCTTACGAACCTCAAGATATTTTATAAATCTTAGATATCACATTTATTATGATGTTAAAATTCAGATGCCTGATATTGGTATTATCAATGGTGATGATTTATTCTTGCGACAATGCCGTCTCAAAGTATGAGCCATTAGACTTGATGTCACATGGTATGCCTATTAAGATTTTGGCTCCATCCAATACATTGATTAAAAGTGATGATCTGGGCATTCTGAAAGATCTAACCATCGTTGACACGCTCAATGGCGGCTATAATATTCAGATTTATTCTTCTAAGACAGACATCTTGGATCGTGCCAAGTTGCTTGACCAGATCAAGTTAGAGATTGAAGCAACAGAATTTTTTTCAAAGATGATAGAGGAGACTGAGAATGGATTCATTTATGAAAAGAAGGTTACCGAGGATTATATTAATTATGATTTTAGAGTGGTGAGGTTGCAGAGTGATGTTAAATATACCATACAAGCGGGGTTTGGGGAACAGTATCAAATAGAAGATATAGAAAGTATGTTTAACGCCGTTAAATAGTTTGTAAGATTTGATCTTGTGAGAAATCGCCGCAGTACATATACAAGAAGAATTTGGACCTGGGTAAGCTTCGTAGTGTTCGCCTTGATTAGTGCGGTTATGCTTACTGCCTTACTAAAGAAACAAAGTCCGGGACAGGTCTTAAGTGGGTTTTTTGTTCATACTACATCTGAGGAAATAACAATAGGAGACATTGAGTCGATGTCTAATTCTGAACTGCGACGTTTAGTGACAATGCTCAAATCCGAGCGAGATAGTCTTACAGGTGTTGTCAATGATTATAAGGAGCGGTTCGGTCAGACAACAGCTACAGTTGCAGTAGACAATACGACCTTGAATATGAGATCGGAACCTAATCTTAAGAGCAAGGTTGTCCTAAAGATCCCTACAAATTCCAGCGTCACAGTTCTGGAATACGATCTCCAGGAAACATATATCGACGGCTCCAAAGGCAGGTGGTGTCGAATTAATTATGCGGGCACCATAGGCTGGGTATGGGGCAACTATCTAGTCATCGATCCAAATTAGATCAAGAAAACTCCTTAGCTGCGATCGGAGCACGCAATAGCTCCTGCGGTATGCCAAAAGCATCAACGAGTTCACCTGCAAAAGGCCGAGTCATCTGTAGCAATTTATTCTTAACTCGACGCAATGCCTTAGACTGATTGCCGCTGATATAATCCGTCTCGAGATACCAACCGTTCAGATCGAGGATTGCATTAATACCATAGACTTGGATAATCTGCTTCAGCATTTTCTGTGTTTTTACATTTTTACACTTTTGCATGGCGTCTACCATAGATTTTAGGCAGATCATGTCGA
>CAZJTO010000142.1:0-6863 GCA_964548935.1 uncultured Saprospiraceae bacterium | reverse complement strand
ACAACTTCTACTTGCCCAATGGAGAGATGGCTAAGAGCAATGGAGACTTAGTTGCTTCTGGAGCAAGCTTGGCAAGAAATATCGGGCGTGAGATTGCTTCAATCAGTGAGGCCAGAGAACTATTGCAGATTCCATTTAGACATTGATATGTATAGTAAGGATTTATACCAAGGCAAGAAAGTTTTAGTGACGGGTGGCAGATCCGGGATAGGCTATGCCATAGCTAAAGACTTCTTATTGCACGGAGCAGATGTCTTTATCTGTTCACGCAAGGAAGAAGCTCTGGCCAAGGCAGCAGAAGAACTATCAGCTTATGGCGAAGTGCATCATCATCCATGTGATATTCGTAAGCCCGACCAGATTAAGGTGCTAGCTGAGCAGATCAAGGAGCGATGGGGACGTCTGGATATCCTCATCAACAATGCTGGTGGTCAGTTTCCTGCACCTGCCGAACTCATCAGTGAGAATGGTTGGGCATCTGTGATCAATAATAATCTCAATGGGACTTTCTATATGTCACAGATTATGTACAACGAGTTTTTTGCACATCAGGAAGAATCCAGCATAGTGAATATCATCGCTAATATGTATCGAGGATTTCCAGGTATGGCTCATACCGGAGCGGCGAGAGCGGGTGTCGAGAACTTAACAAAGACCCTTGCCCAAGAGTGGGCACATAAGCGGTGTCGCATTAATAGTGTGGCGCCAGGAACGATTGAGTCCTCAGGACTTGAGACCTACCCGAAGATGATCCAAGATAACTTTGAAAAAGGTCGAGAGGAAAATCTATTTAAGCGATTTGGAACGGTGGAGGATGTGAGTAATGCAGTGTTATTTTATGCAGGACCATTAGCCAGTTACGTATCCGGTACTATTCTTTATGTCGATGGCTGTGAACATCTATCTGGCAATCGTATGGGACTCCTTAACACACTGCGAGATATGATGAATACATAGAAATGAAAGTAAGAGATGAATGAAAAATAAAACCATATTTATCAGTGGAGCCAGTCGTGGTATTGGCAAGGCTATAGCCCTTCGCTTAGCCCAAGAGGGAGCTAATATCGTGGTAGCTGCTAAGACGGCGGAGCCACATCCTAAGTTGGAGGGGACGATCTATTCGGCGGCAGAAGAGATAGAATCAGCTGGTGGCAAGGCATTGCCATTGATTGTAGATATCCGATCAGAGGGGATCGTAAGAGATGCAATAGATAAGGCCGTAGATCATTTTGGTGGGATTGACGGGCTCGTCAATAATGCGAGTGCAATCAACTTATCTAAGACGCCTGATCTACCGATGAAACGATTTGATCTGATGCACTCGATTAATGTAAGGGGGACGTTTATGGTGAGCAAGTATTGTATCCCATATCTACAGAAATCTGACAACCCGCATATCTTGACCTTGTCGCCTCCATTGAATATGAAACCAGAGTGGTTTGGCGCTCACCTGGGATATACTATGGCCAAGTATGGAATGAGCATGACCGTCTTGGGTTTGGCTGATGAACTAAAGTCCGATGGGGTCGGAGTCAACGCACTGTGGCCACAAACAACGATTGCTACCGCAGCCGTGAAGTTTGCGCTCGGTGGAGATGCCATGATTCAATGCAGTAGAACACCACAGATCATGGCGGACGCCGCTTATGCTATCTTACGTCGAGATGCCAAAGAGTGTACGGGCAATTTCTTCATTGATGAAGACATATTGCGTGAGGAGGGTGTTGAAGATTTTGGCTCTTATGCCGTTAACCCCGAAAAAACATTATTCAAAGACTTATTTGTCGAATAAAAACATAAAAACACTGTCGTATGAATAGCTACTATTTTACCGAAGAGCATGAGATGTTTCGCCAGAGTTTGAGGGCGTTTTTAGAAAAGGAAGTGCAGCCGCATATAGAAGAGTGGGAAGAAAATAGATTCACGCCTCGTGACATTTGGAAGAAGATGGGTGATATGGGGTTCTTAGGGCTAGGATACCCTGAGGAGTATGGCGGATCCAATCTCGACTTCTTCTATGACGTCGTATTTAATGAAGAGCTCGGCCGTATGAACTCGGGTGGATTTGCTATAACGCAGCAGGTCACACAGTATATGTCTTGTCCTAATGTATTGAAGTATGGCTCAGAAGAACTCAAGCAGAAGTATCTCCCTGGAATTATCAAAGGGGAATTGATTAGCTCAATAGGAATTACGGAGCCCTCGGCAGGCTCGGATGCGCAAAACATTCAGACGACCGCTGTCAAGGATGGTGATCACTATATCGTAAATGGCTCTAAGACTTTCATTACCAATGGGGTTTATGGGGACTTTATCGTTACCGTAGTCAAGACAGACCCTAAGGCAGGTGCAGCAGGAGTGAGTCTACTGGTGATCGAACAAAAAATGGAAGGAGTCTCGACTCGAAAGCTCAAGAAATTGGGATGGCACTCTTCTGATACTGCTGAGATCAGTTTTGATAATGTTCGTGTACCTGTAGAAAACATTATTGGTCAGGAGGGTAGAGGTTTCTATTATCTCATGAATGGCTTGCAACTCGAGCGACTGGTTGCTGTGCCAGCAGGTGTAACGGCTATGGAGAAGGCCATTGAGCTCAGTTTGCAATATATGTCTGAGCGAGAGGCCTTTGGAAGATCGATCAATAAGTTTCAAGTTTTGAGACATCGCATAGCACAACTTGCCTCGGAAGTAGAAGCACTCAAGGCATTTTCATACCACTGTTGCAAACTGTATGATGACGCAGTCTACGATGTTAAGTTATGTTCTATGGCTAAGCTACTCACAACAGAGTTGGCTGAGAAAGTAGCTACCCAATGCTTACAGTTCTACGGAGGATATGGATTTATGGAGGAATATCCGATGGCTCGTATGTATCGAGATGTCAGAGTGGGTACCATCGGTGGAGGATCATCAGAGATCATGAGAGAGATCATTGCTAAGATCATCATAGATGATGTGGCATATGATCAACCTAAGGCAAGCAATATTGTAGATCGTACTACCTCAAAAACGAGTAAAGTAGCGAGTGCACAACCGTCATTTGATACGGTCTTGTCGACCGTTGGTGAGAAAGCTAAAGCAGCCAATCCATTGGGGAATACGCTCAAGTTTGATTTTGGAGGTCAGCAGTTATTTATCGATGGCACCAATGGTTCCAATCAGATCAATCACTCTGATGGAAATGCGGACTGTACAGTGAGTATATCTCAAGAGGATTTTATCAAGTTAGTCCAAGGTAATCTCAATCCCATGGGTGCCGTCATGTCTGGTAAAATGAAGATCGATGGAGATATGGGTGTAGCGATGAAGTTGCAAGAGTTATTTTAAACTTGGCGATCTGAAATACTCGATGATCCATAGAACATAACTATGGCATTATATCTTTGTATCATATTGTCAATTTTGAATTAGTACTCTAAAAAACACAACCTTATGCTAAGCAAAAAAATGCAAGAAGCTCTGAATGAGCAAGTTAAGATAGAAGCACAATCCTCACAGGTATATCTCGCTATGGCATCATGGTCAGAGATTCAGCCAGGTCTCGATAATATCACAGGTTTTTTCTATCGGCATAGTGATGAGGAGCGCACGCATATGCTCAAACTGATTCATTTTATCAATGATCGAGGTGGATTTGCACGGATACCAGCTTTGGAGCAACCTCAGCTGACCTTCCCATCGTTGAATCACGCATTTAAGGACTTGCTTAAGCATGAAGAATACGTGTCTCAGAGCATCAATAATTGTGTGGACATAGCCCTCTCAGAAAAAGATTATGCAACGCATAACTTCTTACAGTGGTACGTCGCCGAACAGATCGAAGAAGAGTCCTTAGCTCGTACCATCAATGATAAGCTCGAGCTTATAGGTGATGACAAAGGTGGGTTGTATCTATTCGAAAGAGATATACTCCAGATTAGTGTAGAGGCGGAGGGGAAATAAGAAACAAGCTCTTTAGATAAGTTAGACTGTCTGCTTATTAAACTATAGATTTCTCATCCCAACTCGGCGGACATACATAAGTCTGTGACTGCTTAGTATCAGGATGCTTAATCGTAAGCTCAGCAGCATGTAGATAGAGACGATCGGCTCTGTGCCCGTATAGATCATCTCCAATGATCGGTGCATTGAGACCATCAGAATGGGCAGCGTGTACTCGTAGTTGATGTGTCCGTCCTGTCTTAGGATAGAAGTCTACCCAAGTATGTGTTCCATTTGTTTTGCTGAGCTCCCAGTAGGTAGTAGCATTCTTGCCGTGTTCATAACAGACTAATTGATGTGGACGATTGTCGAGATCTACACGTAAGGGTAGTGATACATATCCCGATTCTTTTGGCAATGTACCTTTTAGGATGGCAACGTATCTTTTCTCTGCTGTACGCTTGATAAACTGATGTTGCAAGTACTTGTGCGCTTCTTTAGTCAGCGCTACGATCATGATACCAGAGGTAGACATATCTAATCGATGGACAATGAGTGGTCCAGTTGCCTGTGGATAGCGGTGACGCATCCTAGACCAGACAGAGTCAGTGATGATTTTGCCTGGTACTGAGAGCAATTCTGGCGGCTTATTGATTACAGTGATGTGCTCATCCTCATACATGATCTGAATCTCACCAGCTCGAGTAGAAGTGTCCTGAATAGGATTGGGATCTACATCCAGACCTCTCAGCATATGCCCCAAGATCGGCTCGCATTTAGAGCGACAAGCTGGGTAGAACTGTTTGTGCTTTCGTACTTGTGATTTAGGTGATTGTCCCCACCAGAATTCGGCCATGGCGATGGGCTTGAGTTGATGTTGATAGGCGTAGTTGAGGAGCTTTGGCGCAGCGCATTCTCCAGACCCTGCTGGTGGAGGTATCCCCATGCGGTCAGAGAATATATCCAAGAGATCTTGCGTCTCACCATGGGCATTTAAAAATCGGTATTGCTGGAATAGATGCTGCTGAAGGGCATTAGACTGGGCTTTTCTCTTATTCTTTAGTTGGTCGATTTTAGATTGAGCCTCTTCTAGCGCAGTCTTTACTCGAGCGACCTTTTCTTCCCAATGTTGGATTTCATCTTTGAGATAGTAACTACTCTGTATGCTTTGTTTTTTAAGTTGATCGAGTAAGATGTTGTAGTCAGCCTCGCTGAGGATATCCTTTTTTTCAGCACGCTGATTTTTGCGGTCAGTCTTCTCGGCTTTGATCTTGGCCTTAGTTTTAGTGATGGTTGATTTTGCTTGCTCCTCAGTTGTTTTGAGTGATTCGATTAGATTCAAGTAAGCGTGATCATTTTCTAATGCTTCTACCTGAGCGTTGTATTCGTTGAGGAATACAATCTCTTGATTAAATCGGCTACCATCTACAAGCATATCATATACAGGAGGTACGAAGCCGTCATGATGATTGGAGTCTGCGAGTTTCCCAGAGAATGCACTTAGATATCCTAGCTCACCCGAAGTAGATTGCACCACTAAGACGCCAAACATCTTACCGATAACCATTCCTTCCTCAGTTTTATCGAGTCCAAAATTGTGGTCATAATTATGATCGATGAGCTTATCTGATTGTAGCTCTGAGGCTGCTATACGACAGAGTTCATGAGGCTCATAGTAAAACGGGAAAGTGAAGGTATCGGGTAGGGGGATATGTTCGATATCGGTCGAGTATAGTGTGAAGTATATGTTTGTTGTTTCCTTCAATAATATAGGTGTCAAAATGGTCAGATAAGGGTCCAATTATTTTAACCCATGACCTGTAGGCAATATTACTACTTTCCAAATTGACCTTGTGCGATATCACAATTTGGCTCATGATCAGATGGGCATTTTACCGTATAATGAAACAAGTTTGTATCTGAAATTATATAGCCATAGAGCAGGATTAACATATTCTCAAATTCTAACTGAAAACAACTCATGCTATCCCGAGTTATAAGCCTTAAGAATTCAACTCTAATACAAGGGTAAATTTGGCTTGGGTAAAAATAGAGGGTTACGGACTGGATTGGGGATATTGCGATCCTTTGATTATGGGAGAGCTTCTTACAAGTAGATGAGGTACATACGAGTATTGGTGGTGGGATATATCTCAGGTCACTCAGTATCTTAGGATTCAAATTAGGTTATTATATAGGCTAGGACGATACACAGATAACGATCGGAGGGGCATTGTCTTTTTAAAAACTACAACAACAATTACGCTAATGGAGGAACAAGAAAGATTGAAGATTTTCGATGAGATGCTCAAGGAGCAGGTTGGTATGGATAAGGCTCAGCTCAAAAAGTTTAAAAAGAAGCTATCTGAAAAAGGAGAAAAAAAGCCGTCACGTGGTGTGGAGACATGGTTCAGGCTAGCATCTAAAAACCTTTATACCAGATTAACAATCATCGATACCAAGTCTAATATATTAATAACTGCGAATGCCATTATCATCTCAGTAGTTTTGGGTTCGGTGTATCCCAAGGTGGATCAAGATCCTCATCTTATTTATGCTGTGATAGGACTCATCGTGACTAACATCTTATCGATCACCTTCGCCATCTTAGCGACAATTCCAAATTCTTGGAAGAAGCAAGACAAAATCACCAATTTGGCGTCGGCAGATTTGATGACCTTCGAAGAGTTTAGTGGAATGGAAGTATCCGATTATCGGAGATGTGTGGTCAACATGTTAGATGATGATGGATTGCTTTATTCCAGTATGATTACGGATATACATATGTTAGGTGTCCGATTAGCCAGAAAATATAAACTGATTCGTATCTCTTATTTGATCTTTCTATATGGTGTTATCATATCGGTATTGCATTTTTCCATATGCCATTATTTGCATATCTGATATTGAGATGAGGATGTAGGTGTTCATCTATGTGTTTT
>CAZJTO010000141.1:0-6915 GCA_964548935.1 uncultured Saprospiraceae bacterium | reverse complement strand
GGAATCTACACTTACAGGTTTCTCCATTTTGAGTAAGATTTGTAAATCTAAAATACAGGATTCATATAAAGTTCAATTTTTATATTTTAATTTGTTGTATATGAAAAACATTGCAGTCCTTGGATTAGGTAAAGTTGGTACGTTGGTGGCGGTATTGCTACAACGCAAATATCAGGTTACTGGCATAGATAAGAACACACCACATTATGAATTTGAACTACCATTTGATCTGGTCACAGGCGATGTCAGCGATAAGAATTGGCTGACCGCTGAGCTCAAAAAGCACGACGCAGTAGTGTCTGCCTTACCTTATTTTTTAAATAAAACCGTAGCCCAAGTGGCTCATGATATCGGGGTCCACTACTTTGATTTGACAGAGGATGTAGAGACCACTCAGTTTATCAGAGATCTCTCCAAGACATCCAAAAGTGTCATGGCGCCTCAGTGCGGGCTTGCGCCGGGATTTATTGGCATCGTCGGTGCGGATTTAGCAACTCGCTTTGAGAAGATAAGAGATATGGAGTTGAGGGTGGGCGCACTGCCACGATATCCCAATGGTTTATTGGCCTATTCATTTACTTGGTCACCAGCAGGTGTGATCAATGAGTATCTCAATGATGCAGAAGTGATCCATAACGGAGTCAGAAAAATGGTGCCTTCTCTTGATGGCATAGAGTATATCAATATTGAAGGTCAGGAATTTGAGGCCTTCAGTACTTCAGGAGGGTTAGGGACGATGTGCGAGACCTTTGAGGGTCAGCTTGATACACTCAATTATAAGACGATTCGATATCCGGGTCACGGTAAACTGATGAGATTTCTGATGTACGAACTCATCTTGAAGAAAGATAAAAAACTACTCGAAGACATCTTATATGAGGCAAAGCCACCTGTCAAGGAGGATGTCGTCTATGTCTACGCAGTAGTCGAAGGATGGCAAAAAGGGACCTTGGTCCGTGAGGAGTTTTACGAAGCTTATTATCCGCAAGAAATCGAAGGCCGAGTATGGCGTGCGATCTCGTGGACCACTGCAGCATCCATAGCTTCCGTCGTGGAGATGGTAGATGAAGGCAAGCTCCCTCAGAAGGGATTTATCAAGCAAGAAGACATTGGATATACTGATCTGATCAGTACGCTCAATGGTCAATTATATAATCAAATATATAATCAAAAAGCATAACCAGAGCTAATCACAAATCCAATGATAGACATTACACAAGTTTTAAAAAATCTCGGAATCGGCAACCAGTCTGTTGCTGGCGTCAGCACGGGATTAGAGAGCTGGCAAGGTAGCGGAGAAGAGCTTTCTATAAGTTCGCCAGTAGACGGTGCTGCTATAGGTACCGTTAAGCAAGGCAGCGACACAGATTATGACAAGGTGATTATGAAGGCCCAAGAAGCCTTTTTAACCTGGCGCAGCTGGCCTGCACCTAAGCGTGGCGAGATCGTCAGATTAATCGGCAATGCCCTGAGGAACCATAAAGCAGATCTTGGGGCTTTGGTAAGCTACGAGATGGGTAAGAGCCTACAGGAGGGCCTTGGAGAGGTACAAGAGATGATCGATATATGTGATTTTGCCGTGGGCTTGTCCCGACAACTCTATGGACTTAACATCAAGAGCGAACGTCCGATGCATCGGATGACAGAGCAGTGGCACCCATTGGGTGTCGTCGGGATTATATCGGCATTCAACTTTCCTGTGGCAGTATGGTCATGGAACACCATGATTGCATGGGTCTGTGGCGATACTTGCGTGTGGAAGCCATCAGAGAAGACTCCATTTACGGCCATAGCCTGCCAAAATATTATCAGAGAGGTATTCGCAGCGCACGACGTACCTGAAGGGGTGTCTGGATTGATCATCGGAGGTCGTGCGATCGGCGTGAAGATGGCTGCAGATACCAGAGTGCCGCTGATCAGTGCCACGGGATCTACACGCATGGGCAAGGCAGTAGGAGCTGCCGTCGGCGCTAGGCTCGGCAAGACGATACTCGAGTTAGGAGGGAACAATGCAATCATCGTAAGTCCGCAAGCAGATCTTAAGATCGCTGTGCCTGGGATCGTATTTGGAGCCGTAGGGACAGCAGGACAGCGATGTACGTCAACGAGGCGAGTGCTCATCCAAGACTCGATGTATGAGGCAGTGAAAGACAAACTCGTGAACGCCTATGATCAGATCAAAATCGGCAACCCACTCTCTGAGGATAATCATATGGGCCCACTGATTGACATCAAAGCCGTACTGATGTATCGTGATGCGATCCACAAAGCGCAAGCCGAAGGAGGTAAATTGATCTGTGGTGGAGAAGTCTTAAAAGGTGAAGGTTATGAGTCCGGATGTTATGTGACACCGGCCATCATAGAAGTAACGGCTGATATGGAGATCATACAGCATGAGACCTTTGCTCCGATCTTATACATCATGAAGTATAATACGATCAATGAGGCGATCTCCGCACAGAATGGGGTGCCACAAGGTCTTTCATCTGCCATATTCACGCTAAACCTTCGGGAGGCGGAACAATTTCTTTCAGAGGCGGGTTCCGATTGTGGAATTGCCAATGTAAACATCGGCACATCAGGTGCTGAGATTGGAGGGGCTTTCGGTGGCGAGAAAGAGACAGGTGGCGGCCGAGAAAGTGGCTCGGACTCGTGGAAAGCCTACATGAGGCGTCAGACTTGTACGACCAACTATGGTAGCGATCTACCATTGGCACAGGGAATAGAATTTAATTTGTAGGAGTATAAATTATTACCATGTTTTGGAAGAAGAAAAAGGAAAAGAAGCACGCTGCACATATCAGCGATCATAACTTTCAAGAGCTTGTCGCTCATAGTGATTTACCAGTTTTAGTTGACTTTTGGTCTGGAGGTTGTGGTCCATGTAAAGTGATCGGTCCCATCATTGATGAACTCGCTGGCGAGTTTGAGGGTAGGGCATTAATTGCCAAGGTCAATGCTGCTGAGAATCCCAGACTCAGTTCTTACTTCAAGGTGAAGAGCGTGCCCACGCTAATGTTCATTAAAAATGGACAGCTCATCGAGCGATTCTCAGGCCTGGTCCCTAAGCCTAACCTCGCTGAGATGATCGAGGATCTGATCGCATTAGACGTGGCACCGAGACCAGAAGCTCAAGGGCAAGCGGAGGAGGAGTAGGCAAGGGGTTGAAACCCCTTGAAAAGACCTTTCCCACAGTTTAGGAAGGAGATTGGGAAGAGAAGAGCTGCAGCGGATTTATTGATTTCACCTCCGTCCCAATGTGCATCTATCCGTCCCAATATGTATTTATCCGTCCCAATGGGATTTATCCCATTGCATCAATGCTGTTCCATTATCTTAGGTTATCCCATTGCACATCAAGAATCCCCTACAGATCCATCACCGCCTCCACATCTGGATCAATCTTATCTGAGCTCGTCATGAATGAGATTGTGATAAACACAAACAGAGAGATAAACAATGAGAATGCGCCAATGTCGATTCCATAAGGCAATCCGATCTTAAAGACCTTAAGGCAGAAGTTGATGGAGAGACTGGTTATGATCGCAGCATTGGCAGCCATCCAGTTGGCACGCTTCCAGTTGAACCCTATAGCTACCGTGGGTACGATTGCCGCTGCGAATGTACCCCATCCAAATGCACCAAGTATCGCCACTAAGTCACCGGAATACAAGGCGAAGACTGCAGAGACTATCGTGATAAGTACTGTCGTCACTCGGGCCCATAAGAGCTCATTGTTGATCGTCTTACCGATAGCTTTGGGGATGTCGTGCATCACTGCCGCAGTACCAATATTGAGGAAAGCATCTGCCGTGGACATAATCGCAGCAAACAACCCTGCGAATACCACACCCGCTAAGACGGGATGGGCATAGTTCTGTAGAAACTGTGAGGCCGCCATATCTGGCGAGGCAAGCTCAGGCTGTACACCTTGGAGCACCAATGCCCTCATCGCTAAACCGATACCGACCCAGAGCAATGCCGAGAACAGGTATCCAACACCGCTGATGGGTAGGATATATTTTGCATCGCTGACCTTCTTATACATCATCATCTTGGTGATGACATGGGGCTGCCCTGCACCCCCTAATCCAAACACAAAAAACCAGGATAGACAGCCTATCATACCCAACGTACCCCAAGGGCCGATGGCTTGTGGGTCGTGCTCTTGAATAGTGCGGCTGATCTCAGCGAAGCCATTGTCAAAAGTATAGACGACTGTAATAAACACTAAAGTTGCAGCTACGACCATAACACCACCTTGGATGAGGTCAGAGTATACTGATGCCACGATACCTCCTGTGACAGAATAGAATACCAGTATAGAGCAGGAGATCAGCACGCAAGCCTCTAAGCTGATGTTGGACATAAACTCGGTCTCGATTAAGATGTCTTTTAGGACGACGGCCATCGCTAATATCTGGGTCGCTAAATAGCCTAATACGCCCAGGATGATCGCTATAGCGGTCAGCAATCTTGTAGACTCCTTGCCATATCTTAAGGCTACTACGTCAGGCAGTGAGATACACGAGCCCAGTTCGGCTAAGAGCCTTAGTCGCTTGGCCAATAGAAAGAAGGAAATATTGTAGCCCATGATGATACAGACGAACATCCATACGGAACTCATCCCAAGCTTATAGACCAGTCCCGGTCCACCTACAAAGCCGAAGCCGCTGAGCGTGCTTGAGAAGACAGCAAAGGCGGTTACCATGACGCCTAAGTCTCGTCCCGCCATGAAGAAGTCGTGCGTGGACTTAGTGCGCCGTAAGGCCCAGATGCCCACGCCAATACATAACAACATATACAGGGCTACAAAGCCTAAGATGATGGGATTGCGATATGCTTCCATTTAGTGTGGGGTATTACTGGTGCGGCGATTAAGAATTTCTTGAAACTTGGCCTCATCCTCCTTAGAGTACACCCATGTGTCAAACTGTGTGATATAGAAGAAGGATAAAAAGCCCGGTATAAACAGTAGTCCAAACATCTGTATGGCAGTAGGTATGGGCAGTCCAAGTACATAGTCAAAGCTGTTGAACTCTGTGTAATCCCACCAGCTCACCACCATCCATAAGTACATCCCTAAATACAGGGCTGAACCTACCACTAATATGCTGTTGACTCGTCGCTGATGCGTGGATTTGCTTTTTTGAGCGCCGATAGCTACGGCCAGCAGGAATATTGAGATGGTACATAGGCCGAATATCAACCCGATTAGCTTTAGGATAATCAATTGAGTGATCGGTGTGCCACTGATGAACAAGGAAGAATAGTGCTGATCGGTATGACCTGTTATGTTTGAGATAGATGGACTGACCATCATCCCGACGATCATGATGATTACGATGGATACACAGCCGAATATCAGTAAGACGAGTTTGTTCTTCATATCAGTTAATGGGTGCTGGAGTCATAGTTTTTGCAATTCTTCATCACAAGCCTTAGCGCAAAATTGGTATCTCTATAATTCGGATGATTGTTGTACAAGTTTTCATATTTAAAGTTTTTGCCCACTTCTAATCTGTTAATGCTGTTGTACACGATATCCTTCATCAGGGGCTCATTGAGACTCAGGGTATATACTAGATTGAGCTTGTATTCCTCACCCTCCTTGGTAAACTTTACCCAATCCAGCTGGCGATGTTTATCATCGAGCATTTTACCGATTGCTAAGAAATTTTCTTCGCCTATTTTGGACTTGTCAGCTATCGTATGATAGGGCTCAACTGTATTGAGAAATGATACGCCCAGATAGCCCATGAATGGAATGAAATGATATGCCAATTTGGCGTTTTCATTATTTGTATCAAAGTATATGTACTTGACCACCGACAAGAAGGGGAGACTATAGTCTTTACCGATCTGAATCAGGCTATCCGGAGTCTCATTGCTGATGAGTCGGTTGATGAGGGTCTGTGATTCTTGGTCCAGAGATTCATATACGGTCTCAAAATTGCCAGAGCAATACGCTTCGAATATGGTGTCATAAGCGGTGACCATCACCTCCCTCTCATTTTTGCATGAGAATAAGAGCACAGTACAGAAGAGAACAACGAGTTCTTTCATAGGGTATATACGTTTGTGGTGATTAGTCAGCAATGCTAATAAAAACTATGACAAAGCGCATATTTTACATGATCTTACTAACACTAAGAGTAAAGTAGAAAAACATCGTCAAATAGGCTTCATATGTTCCAAAACAAATTATCACCACTCCCTGCTGAAGATTTAAAACAGTTCGATTTTCTATTCGCACTGGTCAAAGAGAATATGGGTTTTATTCCCAATAGCATGAAGACCATGGCACGTGTCCCATCACTGTTGGGATCGTTTGCAGGACTCTCCGGAGGACTATTAGCACATCCTGATAAGATGTCTCCATGGACTGCTATCAAGCTTAATCTTAAGAATATGGCGTGGTCAGCTAAGTTCGTCAAGAGCCCTGATCGTGTACCTCTCTATCTTCGCAATCTCGTATCCTATATGAGTAGCAAAGCAGGCGGATGTATCTATTGTCAGGCCCATACTGCCGAGCAGGCCTTTCATAACGGCGTCCCTGAAGATAAGATGAAGGCTTTATGGGAATTTGAAACGCATGATGCCTTTGATGAGGGGGAGCGAGCTGCACTCAGATTTGCCTTGGCTGCAGGTACTCAACCTAATCAAGTGACAGATCAGCATTTCGTTGATCTGAGACAGCATTTTACCGAAGCACAGATTGTCGAGCTGGGGGGGATTATTGCACTCTTTGGCTTTTTGAATCGATGGAATGACACCTTTGCGACCACTTTGGAAGCACAGCCCAAGGCAATGGCAGAACTACTACTAGCTCCGCAAGGATGGAGTGCGGGGAAGCATGGATAGGGCAGTGGGTTAGAATTTCTCACCCCCTGCCCCCTCAAGGGGGATAAGTGT
>CAZJTO010000140.1:1988-6954 GCA_964548935.1 uncultured Saprospiraceae bacterium | reverse complement strand
CGTCTCCTTCTGCTCTCTGCTCCAACTGATCGTTTTTGACAGATGAAACGGCATAGCCTAGTGCCTTTTTCTCTTTCTTAATACCCAGACCAGTTACAACCACCTCATCAAGTAGTTGACCTTCTTGGAGTATTACATCGACAACAGAAGTGTTGGTTATGTCATATTCTTGAGTCTCATACCCCGTAAAACTAAATACAAGAGTATTGGAAGCATCAGGGACATTCAAAGAGAATTTGCCATCAATATCTGTGATGGTTCCTGAAGTAGTCCCTTTAGCTAAAATGCTCGCTCCAATCAGAGGCTCACCAGCATTATCTATCACAGATCCCGTTATGGTTTTCTGTGCTAGTATCGTGCCGACACACATCATCAAAGCAAAAAAGAGCAATGAAATTTTTTTCATATCTATTTCGGTTTAAATAGTTAAATAATAGTAAGTGATTTCGTCTACGTTAAAACAAATTTAACTTTTTGTTTAAAATATCATAGCTAATCTCGAAAAACATTGCGTTGTAACGAACTGTAGTTAAAAATATCTTAATTACTTAATGCTTATTCCTTTTTCATCAGTAATTTCTAGTGTTAATGGGATCGCTTATGGTTACGCATAGAAATAAGAGGCATTTCTGAAAAATCTGCACACACCGTTGATTTTGAGCATATTAAAAATGCGAATTTTTAATAATATGACGCCCTATTATCTGATTGGATTGTAAGCCAAGGAAGCGCACAATTTTTCAAACTGTTCTTAAAAAAATGTCTAGAAGAGCTAGCCTATGGGAACATATAGGCATTTTTAGTCGTTGCAATGACCTTTGTGTGTATAAGCTGTTAATTGGCGGCTACGCACTAACCCGCACTGTTATCGGCTTACAACTATTTTTACATTCCTGCTTTGCGCTTGATCACGTACGGACAATATATATATTCCCGTTGGTAAAGAGTGGTGGGTATTTAACTGTATGAAATCTGGCCTTATGTCATACTGAGGGATGTATAATCGCCCGTTCATATCATATATGATAACTTGAGTGGTCGGTTCGAAACCAGAATCACTTAAGATATTGATCGTTCTTGATCCATTGCCAATAATGTTCGGATAGACTCTAAGATCATTTTTAAAAACTATATCATTGGTAGAGACGCTTAGATCCATTTGATCTTGGATGTCAGTGATCCCTTGTGTAATTCTGATAAATGAGTTCAGTTCAACCGTAGAATAGGTAGAGTTCGTATTATCATCCCAGATGATCGTTACAGAATCAATAACCTGCGCATCACCTAGGCCGATGAGCACTCTATCATCAGAATAGCTGCAGAACGATCCATCGATACTCTTATTTTTATTAAAGACTCCTCGATCCGTATGGACAAATATTTGAACGAAGTCTTCTACTCTATTCAGCCGATTAATAAGGTCTAAATTGAGAAAGCTATGCCCTTGATCAAAAGTATTCTCATAAATTCTATACAAACTACTGGAGTTAATCTCATCCGCAGCATTAATCGATACAGTAGCAATGCACAGGTCTAAATCTCCATCATTATCTATATCGCCTGTGAACAAGCCTCTATTTCTCCCTTCAACATGGAATTGAGACTCAATACTCCTGACAAATGCTTGAGTCATCGGATCAAATATGTATAAGATCGAAGTGTCTTGAATATTGGCATTAAGAAACTCTGCGGATGGTATGTGTCCGCGAGCGACCATCAGGTCATCATATCCATCTCCATTAAAATCCTCAAAATCACAACCCCATGATGTATGATTACGAATATCGTTTGATTGCCCGAGGCCATATTGTTTAATCTGATCCGAGTAATTGCCCATTTCGCCAGATACGAAAAACCTATTTTCTCCCAGATTCGATACAAACACATCGAGCCTACCATCATCGTTGACATCAGTAAAGGCTATACCCATACCAAACATTTGGGCATCTAAACCATAGGACTCAGCTACATCTGTAACACCTCCATTATCTTCAATCAAAAGAGTCTCGTTAGGCTGTAACCAAGCACCAAAATCATTGGCAATCATAATCGAAAGGCTATCGCCGCCACTCCCACCGAGTTTATATGCGGCAACCGCAAGGGCACATCCATTACCAGACGCATCATAGGCTGCGGTCATATCGACAAATTTACCGGCTCCGTCATTGATATAGAGCATGTTAGCGTCACAGCGATGGTCAAATCCCGTCGCCATGCCCGTACTGTCACTAACGAATCGATCTTCTCTGATATAATTAATGACATATATATCTAAGAAGCCATCACCATTGACATCTATAAAGATCGAGTGGACACTCCTATTGGCATCATCGATTCCACTGATTGTACTAAGGTCAGAAAATGTCCCGTCACAATTATTTACTAACAATATATTGCTACTGGAGGATGAAATGGTAGTCAAAAAGATATCCTTGCAGCCATCATTGTTGACATCGCCTATGCTCACTCCAGAGGTCACCCCTTTATCAGATTGATCATATTGTAAGCGCCATGTCTCTTCAGCAAAGGTATTGTCTTGCTGATTGATATAAACCTGATCCTCCTGTGCACCACCAGCAAGTACCATGTCGATGTAGTTATCACCATTAATATCGACAAATGCTCCACCTGCTCCCAATAGTTCTCCTGACTGACAAACATGTGTGATACCTGTTCGATCAGTAATATCTGAGAACTGCCCGGAGACGCTGAGTACGAGCGTCATTAGGAAAAGAATGGTATGAGCTGCTTTATTATTCATTGATAGCATAAAAAAATCCTCAAGCAATCAGGTCAATGATTTGCTTGAGGATATAATGTCTCTATAATTAATTATACAGTACTATCTAGTTAGGAATCAACTCAACAACAGCTCCAAAAGCGTTGGCCGGTTCCCACCAATTAATAATCAATACTTGATTGACTGGATCCCATGATCCAGGACCAAATCCTGCATCTGCATTCGTCTCATAACCAAACGAAGCAGTAGGTGCAGGCATAGCGATTGTGATCGCATCACAGATATTATTAATGAAAGCTCCCTCATCAGGGTCACAACATCCAATTGCTGGAAGTACTCCAGCCGAGATATCCGACACTAGAAGAGTTCCATTACCTCCATCAGTAATCGTAACATCATCTCTTGTAGAGAATGCACCAAAGGCTCCCTCCAAAATTGATGCTGTCCATGTACGATCAAGAGGAATACTGTTTTCACATGTAATCAGAAGATTATAGCTGAAATTTTCAGCAAATCCTGCCACATCTGCATCACCTGATGTTAAGTTCAAATCAAGTGTAAACACTTCACCAGCTTCAATATTGTCAGGAAATACTGTAATAGGCAGCTCTGTAGCGAAACTTCCAGCCGGAATAGTTCCAGAATTACCATCCAATGTAAAGTGTGTTCCTTCGATCGCCGTTGACGAACTGTTGACAGAAATCGAGAAATTAACATTATTAGAGGAAGGGCTTCCTATGTTCTGAACAGTAATACCAGCAGGTACTGGACCTGACCCATCTCTAAGAAAGACTAACTGGGAAGACTGCTCTAATCCAATTACCGATTCATCGAAAGTTGGGTTAATCTGGTCACTACATGCGAACATAAAGACTACCCCGATGATTATTAAATAATTATATATGTGTTTCATAGTTCTATGTGTTTAAAATCCAGGATTTTGCTGATCTCTTATTACAGAGTTGGCATTTAATTCTACTTGTGGAATAGGCAGCGTAAATCTAAAGTCATCTGATGCGATCTGGCACGCGCCATTAACTGAACAATCTATTGGATCACGGTCCACTGCACTACCAGATCTGATTCCTAATCGCTTGAGATCAAGATATCTATGACCTTCTATGGCTAGCTCCACTCTACGCTCTTGCATGATATCGAATAGCGCTTGCTGAGCTGAAGCATAAGACAATTCGCCACTATCTCCTCCTAATCTCGCATCACGTATAGATTGTACGAATGAGGCAGCACCAGCCAAATCTCCAGTAGAAGCAGCAGCCTCTGCAGCGATTAGAGCCATTTCAGATGCACGGAAAATCTTAAGATCATTAAGTAGTGGTTGACCATCTGAACCTGGATACTTGCGAAACACAAGAATATCTGACGCTCTAGGGTTAGGACTTGTCGCAAAATCTGGATCAATGACAGATGAAGGATCAAGTAAAACATCCATTCTAATATCACCTTCAGGGATTAGATTAAACAACGTTCTACTCATCTCAAAATATGGTGAACCATCTAATGTCGCATCAACGAATGCGAACAATGATCCAGCCCATCCACCACCATTAATACCTTGGTTATCATAGTCGTCACCAATTGATCTCTCCATCTTAAAAATCACCTCACCATCAACAAAATCTTGGAACATTCCAAAATAATCATCTGGTTGGGACAATGGATAAGCGGCTAATAATGATTCTGCTAATGCTCTAGCTGTCCCATAATCCTCTGTATATGCAGCGATACGCGCTCTCAAAGCGGTAATAAAATCGTTATTTATAAAGGTTACCCCATTATTAAAACCACCTAAGAGGCTTGTAGCCATACTTAAGTCCGAATCAATAAGGGCTAACACCTCTCCAGAAGTATTTCGGCCAGGCTCATCATCAATACTCGGTACAGCACTTAAAGCGATTACAGAAAGTACTCCTGGATCAGTATAAGTGGTGGTATAATGTGCCCATAATCTAAAGTGAGCAAAAGCACGTATAGCATGAGCCTGTCCCACGATGCTATTATACTGGCCCTCTTCTTCAGGAGTAGGAACAATATTGGCCGCAGCCTCTAATACTCTTGTTGCCGAATTTATTGAAGCATAACTCTCATTCCAAATATCCGTAGGTGCCAAACTCGTGGAGTTCAAAATAAATCCGAATCTCCCGTCTCCTAAGCCTTGACCACCATTATCGAAACCAATTGATATCTCATCGGTAAATGTCGAACTAA
>CAZJTO010000140.1:0-1888 GCA_964548935.1 uncultured Saprospiraceae bacterium | reverse complement strand
CCTTGACCACCATTATCGAAACCAATTGATATCTCATCGGTAAATGTCGAACTAAAGGAGATGTCCTGGGTTACATCCAGAGTATTATATGTACCCAATAGGCCTAATTGTAAATCCTGGGTATTTGTAAAAGCATTGTCTGCCGAAAAACGCCCTGGTTGGTCGATTTCAACAAAGTCCGAGCACGACGCAATCGTCATCAATGCTCCAAGTAGTAAAATTACTTTTATGTGTAAATTCATTTGTAATGAAATTTCGTCTGTTATTAAAATTGTATTTCTATACCTCCTGTAATAATACGAGGATTAGGGAAATCCCTTGAATTCCTAGCTAAAGGAGCATCAGCCTCAAGACCTCTCCAACTTGTGAATGTTAAAAGGTTTTCAGCATTTCCAAATATTTTAACTCCGCTAAGTCCAATCTTGTCTGTAAGTCTTTGAGGTAAAGAGTAACCTAATTGTAAGAATCTTAGTCTTACATAGTCAGAGTCGAACAAAAATCTATCTGAATCGCCATCTAAGGCAATATTTGATGCTGTTAAACTTGGTACGTCAGTAATATCACCTTCATTTTGCCAAGCTCGTAAAATATCTTCTGAATGTCTAAATTGTCCGATGTTCGTAGGATCCAGAAATCCTGCTAAATCATCATCAAAACGATATACTCCGATAGTGTAATTGAACTGTGCACTGAAGAAAATACCTTTGTAATCTGCGTTGATTCCAAATCCTCCCTGCCAATCAGGGAAAACATTCAAGCCTGTATTTACTCTATCTGTATCAGGGCTTGGGTTCTCAGTTAAGTTACCGTCAATATCAAAGAATAACAAATTCCCATTAGCAGCATTCACTCCTGCATATCGGTAAACAAAAAACTCATTAAGAACACTACCTTCTCTTGTTATAAAATCACCATTTATAATCTGTCCATCTGGCGTTGGAATCTCAAGTACATTCTGCTTATTGTAGTTGGTATTCGCGAAAATATCAACATTGAGACCATTAGAGTTTCTAAGAATGTTATAATTAAGAGTTAAGTCAACTCCAGTATTTCTCAGTGAACCAATATTAGCTCTTAAGTTATTAGTCGCATTGATCGCAGATACTGGTCTATCCTGAAATAAGTCATCAGTCGTCTTGACATAAAAATCTGCCGCACCTCTTATCCTGCTATTATATAATTCAAAATCAACACCCACATTAAATTGCTCAACCGTCTCCCATCTAAGAGATGAATTGGCAATCTGTGTCAAGAATAGGGAGTTTGCTCCACCATAACCTGAACCTGTACCAAAGAAGTTCTGAGTCAAATCTGCTCCTCCGAAATAGTTCAAGAATCCTCCTGAATCAACAATTCTCTGGTTACCAGTTTCACCAAAAGAGGCTCTCAATTTCAACAAGTTAAACGGAGAATCCTCCAAGAACGCCTCCTGATCAATGTTCCATCTACCTGCAACTGAATAGAATGTTCCCCATCGATTAGAATCTGCAAATCTAAATGAAGCATCTCTTCTTACAGTCGCTGAAAGACCAAATTTGCTATTATAATCGTAATCTAAGCTTGCAAAATAAGACAACAAGCCTGCTCGTAATCTCTCAGCATTGACGTTGTCAACGAAGAAATCGTTATCTGCATTATCATCTACGAACCCACTTCCATCACCTGCAGAGAAAGTACGTGGATCTAGTCCCTCGTTAAAGAAGCCGAATTGATCATACCAAGCTCTAAATGCTTCTTGATAAACTCCTACTCCAAATGAGTGACCACCATCTATTTCAAAATCATAATTAAGTGAATTCAAGATGTTATATGAGAATACTCTATCACTTCTGTTCTCTTGGAATCCTGGTGTATCGTTTCCATTTTCAGCAAAAATCAAGGCATTGAA
>CAZJTO010000139.1:0-6984 GCA_964548935.1 uncultured Saprospiraceae bacterium | reverse complement strand
GGCCTACTACTAATCAAGTAGAGACCTTTTGCGAAAAGCATACCTACAGTGCCGACTAAAAGTGCGCCAAGTGTGTAGCCCGTCACATACTTACCTGCAGTATTCTCTGGGTCCATCTCGGCACCATGAGCAAAGCCATGAAAAGCACCAAATATGACTAACAAGCCGAGGACAATATTGAAGTTGATACGCTCTCTAAAGATGATCAACAGTCCAATGATCAGTACTGAACTGGCTATGGTCTTCTCGACGGCCAGAGTTGCTTCATTGCCGATACCAAATAGACCACCCACGATCATAGCTCCTACAAAGGCAAGCACTGCGATATACCACCTGCTGGGCCTAAGGAGATAGGCTAAGATCCCAGCCCCTAAGATGGCTATGGCATGATCAAACCCAAAAATCGGATGTGTAAAACCTGACATGACCCCGCTGCCGTGGCTACCATGCGCAAAGGCTAATACAGGAGTTACGCAAGCAATTGTAGCTAATACTGTTGATTTCAAACGCATAAATGACCTAACTGAAAACAATCCCAATTGTTGAAGCTCTTTTATTTCTGTTTCTTTAAGTGTCACGAGCGATACAACTAAACAAACAAAGACCAATGAAATACATTACACGAGCATTGATAGCACTACTGCTGACCACACTAGTTGTCGGGATATTATTAGTCGTGCTATATGGTCATCGAGATATTCCATTGGATACCTTAAAGGAGAAATACGCCAATGAACAATCAGCATTCATATCAGTCGATGGCATGGAAGTGCATTATCGCGATGAAGGTGATCAGAGTGACTCGATACCCATCGTGCTGATTCATGGTACGGGATCCAGTCTTCACACCTTTGACGGATGGACGAGAGATCTTGATGATGATTATCGAGTCATCAGGATGGACTTGCCAGCCTATGGGTTGACGGGTCCTTTTCCGGATAGAGATTACTCGATCAGTAACTACGTCTCGTTCATCCACGATTTTCTCGCCACTCTGGACATCGACAAATGCATACTCGGTGGCAATTCATTGGGAGGCGGTATCGCATGGAACGTCGCCGTTGCTCATCCTGATCTCGTGAGTAAGCTAATCTTAATTAATTCTTCTGGGTACCCCTCCGAAGCGCAAAGCATACCCATCGCATTTAAGATGGCTAATATACCTGTCTTGAAAAACCTCTTTAAGGTGGTTACACCCAAATCCGTCGCCGAGAGTAGTCTCGAAAATGTTTATGCCGATAAATCTAAAGTGACCGATGAACTCGTGGACAGATATTGGGAGCTCACGCTAAGACCGGGTAATCGACAGGCTTTTATCGATAGAATCGGTACTCGACGTAGCCACAGTAATCACGAGTCAATACAATCCATAAAACAACCCACGCTGGTACTGTGGGGAGATCAAGACCTGCTAATCCCGCAGGCTATGGCCCATAGATTTCACGAAGACCTCCCAAATGATACGATGGTAATCATGACAGACGTCGGTCATGTGCCTATGGAAGAGAGCCCTGATCAGAGTGTCGAGGTGGTTCTGTCTTTTCTTGAATGACTGACAAGAAAGAGCTCATCCTCCCACATGCAATGCTAATGTTTTTCTGATATCAGAATTTGACCGTGGTGATTGGCTAAAGCTATTTTACAAGGTAGAATTGATATTCTTCTTGATGAACAAAAGATACATATAGCGAACAAAAAGAATAAAAAAGATGAGAAGTAACCACCACATGTTTTCCAAGATAAATGCTGGAAAATAGGCTCCTAATATCAGTCCCGGTATGGCTCCATATGTCTTAAGCAAACCTAAATCCCAAAAGGTGAAATTCGCTCTTGTCTTTCTATCTAATCTGTATAAGAACTTGACCATATCTTTGCATTAAAGATGTTTCATTAAGTATAAATCTAAGACTATCTAAATTCAATGAGGAAATCCTCGGATATATAGTAACGCATCTAATCATTCATATCGGCAAGGAACCAATACCAATGACATCAAATCAGGTACGATACAATTACATATTCTCTGAGATTTGAGCCTTAACTAATCATTAGCTTACCTTTGACAGATGACCTCCACTAATAAAGTTGACGCCTCATCGGATGAAGAATACTACGACCATCAAACCATCACCGTAGATCCCGGCCAAGAACAAGTCCGTATAGACAAGTTTTTAATCAGTCGACTTGAGCAAGTATCACGCAATCGCATCCAACTGGCGATTAAGGCTGGAGCTATAGTAGTCAACGATAAACAAATCAAGTCCAACTATAAAGTCCGGCCAAACGATATCATCAAGGTGGTCCTCCCCAAGAACGCCAACAATCCTGATCACATCATCCCAGAAGACATTCCTCTGGACATCGTATATGAGGACGACCACCTACTCGTCATCAATAAGGCTGCAGGGCTGGTCGTACATCCCGGCACTGGTAATCACTCAGGCACATTAGTCAATGCACTGGTGCACCACTTTAAGTCAAAAGAACTACCCGTGATGCAGGGCAACACCAACGATAGACCAGGCTTAGTGCATCGCCTGGATAAGGATACGACCGGACTGATGGTCATCGCCAAAACAGAGTCCGCCATGACACACTTGGCTAAACAATTCTTCGACCACAGCATCGAGCGAAGCTATCAAGCCCTGGTATGGTCAGGATTTGAACAAGAGAGTGGCAAGATCGAAGGGCATATTGGCAGACATCCCACGGAACGAATTAAGATGCATGTATTTGTTGATGGAGAAGAAGGAAAACATGCCATCACTCACTACAAAGTAATTGATGACTACTACTATGTGTCACTCGTCGAGTGCCGCCTTGAGACGGGGCGTACCCATCAGATCAGGGTACACATGAATCATGTTGGTCACCCTGTGTTTAATGATGACCGTTATGGTGGAGATCGTATCCGCAAGGGCACCGTCTATAGCAAGTACAGGAGATTCGTCGAGAACTGCTTCGAGCTCTGTCCTCGGCAGGCGCTACATGCTAAGAGTTTAGGTTTCATACATCCTTATACAGGTGAAGCTATGCGCTTTGAGTCTGAGCTCCCAGAGGATATATCAGCAGCTATCAGTCGGTGGGAGGCATATTTTGAGACCAAGGGTGGAAAGACGGACTAAGTCATCGAATCAAAGCGTCAATCGACTATCAAACATTAGAGGCTCAGAATCATTGACGCTAATTTCACTGCTCTGAGCATGCATTGGATTGATCAGATAATTATACTCTTTAGGCACAATACTGCTAGGTACTCTCAGCACAGCAAACTCTCTTTTCTTAATGAATTCATTACCTATTAATTGAGTCGCTCTCAATGGAGGCTTGGCATCCCATAGAGGAGGTAATTCATCCATTGTGAGGCTTTTTATAGGAATATGGTCAGGAATCTCAATCTCTATAATATGGCGATCCATTGGTAAGTCTTCATTTAGATCGAGATGTACAGCAATTTCGAGAATTGCCAGTGCTCGTGATTCGGCGGTATATACCATGGGAGTATATAAACTATTCCATCGATTCCCCTCTGAGGCCGCAGCTCCAATACCACTTAGCGTCTCCGACAAATATTTCTGCCTATCGATACGATATACAATCATCAAGACATATTGCCATACTCCAGTCGGTCCAGGGCGTGCCTAACCTCTCTGATGCCCATAATAGTATCAAATAAACTGCTTGGGGCAACACCTCCGAGTGATCTGTTATCCTTATTGAGCCAACGGTGAAACTTATCTTGCTCATTATTAAATACAGATAAACCATACTGTAATAGCTCTGACAGCATAACAATGATCTCGCTGTCTCTCGCTGTTAATCGGGCCTTTTCACGCTTTCTTTTGTTGTAGGTAGTCTGTGCTAATCCTAGATAACCTAAAATCCTCTTGACAGGATAGCCTCCTTGTTGTCCAACCTCCTCTATAATATCATAGGGCAATCCTCGACGAATTAGGTCTATCTTCTCTTTTGAGGACTTGTGGGCAAGCAAGGAGACAATATCGCCTCTCCTTTCATATGCAATACTTAGATCACTAACAATTGAATGCTCCTTAGAATGATGTATCTTCTTATCCACACCCTAATATAACACATTTGCTTATTAATAATAGCATATCTACTATATTTTAGCACCATTATCCAACTTTGACCAGAAAATTGTGCTGATCTTTGACCTATGGCTATTAGATTTCCAAATTTGCCCTTCGCTAATCTAATGAGCAAGTATGACGCTGAGAGATAGGATTAATATTTTAGTACAACTGGGTGGAAAGTTAGCAGATCTGCATGATGACAATTTCTCCCAACTGATCCATAAGGCCTACCTGCAAAACACCTGGTTTGCCACAGATCAGATCAGAAAGTCTATAGCAGCAATCCGTGATGAGTTTTTAGATTCCACAAAACTTCACGCATGGATCGAGCCTTACAATACCTCCGATACGCTTAGCGGCAAGACTGTCGGAATAGTAATGGCCGGTAATATCCCATTAGTTGGGTTTCACGACTTACTGTGCAGCTTTATATGTGGCCATAAGACCATGATCAAACTCTCAAGCAAGGATGAGGTACTATTGCCAGTCATAATCGACATGTTAGTAGACATCGACGAGCGGTGTGCCGATCTGTTTGTGCAAGTAGAGCGATTGAAGGGCTATGACGCAGTGATCGCCACGGGAGGGGATACGGCTGCAGTACATTTTGAATATTACTTCAGAGATTATCCGCATATCATCCGAAAGAATCGCAATTCCATAGCCATCCTCGATGGCACAGAGACCGCTGAAGACCTGCAGGAGTTGGGGGTTGACATCTTTGACTACTTTGGATTAGGTTGTCGCAGCGTATCCAAGGTCTACCTGCCTCGAGGCTACGAGCTCAGCAAGCTATTTGAATCCATTTATTCATTTAAGGATGTCATCCACCACAACAAGTACAAGAACAACTACGACTATAACAACGCCACTCTCATCTTGACTAATCAGCAGTTTCTGACCAATGATTTCATCATATTCAAGGAAGATGAACTGCTAGGGTCACGGATTGCCACTCTGCATTATGAGTTTTATGATGATCGGGAGGAGCTACTCAAGTCGTTGCAGAGTAGAACAGAGGAACTGCAGTGTATCTCAGCTAAACAATCGATAGATTCTGATCTCTATGTCCCCTTAGGACATTGCCAGAGACCTGGTCTATCGGATTATGCAGATCATGTAGATACGATTCAGTTTTTAACAGAACTATCATGACTAAGCAGGAAAAAGCTGATGACATAGCACGGATGTTGGAGGAGTTCTATCCAGAGGTTCCTATCCCGCTGGATCATAAAGATCCCTATACCCTATTGGTTGCCGTACTCCTCTCTGCGCAATGTACAGACGAGAGAGTGAACAAGGTCACCCCAGATCTCTGGGAGCTGGCTGACAATCCGCATGACATGTCCCAGCAAGCTGTGGCAGACATCAAGGCAATCATCAGGCCCTGCGGATTATCACCCCGCAAGTCGCAAGCCATCTATGACCTATCGCATATCATACTTGAAGAACACAATGGAGCTGTCCCCCAGTCCTTCGAGGCATTGGAGGCGCTGCCGGGAGTCGGACACAAGACCGCATCAGTGGTGATGTCGCAAGCTTTTGGCGTACCTGCTTTTCCAGTAGATACGCATATCCACAGGCTTGCCTATCGATGGTGTCTGAGCACTGGCAAAAACGTCGAAAAAACCGAAAAAGACTTAAAGCGACTCTTCCCCAGAGACAAATGGAATCGACTACACCTGCAGATCATATTCTTTGGTAGAGAATACTGTCCTGCCCGTAGTCACGATATGAAGACCTGTCCCATCTGCTCTAAGTATGGACGCAAATCATTAATGACATGATTACCTATCGCCTTGCTAATTATGCCGACCATATCGATATCGCCGATATCCATGCCACGAGCTGGCAGCAAAATTACCATGAGATACTAGCTGCAGAGTATCTCACAGACGAAGTTCATCAAGATCGCCTCTCAGTATGGCAAGAGCGCTTAGGTCTGCCCAAATCCACTCAATATGTGATCGTCGCTATTGACGACAATCAGATCGTCGGCTTTGTCTGTGGCTATCTGGACTACGACGTACAGTATGGTCATTATCTGGATAATCTCCATGTGCGAGAAGCATATCAAGGACAAGGCATCGGCAGAACGCTCATACATCACCTCGCTAAGCGCATCACTAGTAAGAGTCAGACCAAGACGCTATTCCTCTGGGTATTTGAGCAGAACACACCAGCCATTACAACCTATAAAAACTGGGGCGGAGCCATCGGATCGACGGAATATCTCGATATGCCGAGTGGTGGAGGTGGCGGTATGGCAACTCGGATAACCTGGGCAGATAGTACAACACTGATCAACGATCAGGTTAACGACTTAGCCGCACCCACATATACTCCTGTAGACTGCAACAAGTATGACCACTTTGAGATAGCAGCGATGAGGAGGCAAGAGATCGCCATCCAATTCAAAGACTACTCTATCCCTTATACGGGTCAGATCAAGACATTACTGATCGATCAGAAAGTAGAATATCTAATTACCCAAGATGGCTATCAGATACGCCTTGATCGAATCTCCCAACTATTGGATAGCCATCACAATGTGATCACACAATTTGATGATGGCGACAATTGCCATATGTGAGTAAACCAAAGCAGTACAAGTCTAAGTCCAACGGCTTAATCTAATATTCGGCTAGTTAAGAAGTGATTGTCATTACTTTAAAGCACCAACATCTCCAAATAGCCTTATTCCTATTAGATCATATTGATTAGGATACTATCGTTATCGCTATATTTGAATAGGTCGAACTAGGGCTGTTTCAAATAGCCTTTTGATTCGATTAAAAAACGATTATATACGGAAGCTTTCCGTATATAATCGGATAATCATTTAAAAAGTGATCAAAAAAGGGCAATTTGATCATATATACACTAGTTA
>CAZJTO010000138.1:0-6985 GCA_964548935.1 uncultured Saprospiraceae bacterium | reverse complement strand
AGGCAGACGAAAAACGCAAAGAACATCCATGCCCACGGGATGATGAATGAATTGCTACTTAAGATACTCTCGAAGGTCCATTCTAGAGTTCCTGTCCAGATGTTCATCAATATGCTTAGCACATTGCCCACGATGATCCCAAATAACACACCAATTAGCCCACCAATCTGAGTAATGACCACAGCCTCTGTCAGAAACTGGATCAGAATATTTTTTCGCTTCGCACCAAGAGCCTTGGACACTCCAATTTCACGGGTGCGCTCAGTTACGGATACGAGCATGATGTTCATCAATCCGATCGAAGCCCCTAACAGGGTAATCATCGCTATGGTAATCGATCCGATCTGTAGCACTCGAGTATTGCTATTGAGCGTGCTCATTATGCTATCGCTTGTCCTAATCTCAAAGTCATTCTCCTCGGTGGCCTTGAGCTTGCGGATGTTACGGAGTGGGCCGATGGCAGCAAGCTTGGCATCATCAATTTTCACTGCATCTTTAACCGAGACATTGAGCGCATATCCTTTTCTGGCGTAGCCATAGAGCTGCTTGGCCTTAGTGAGCGTGATAAAAATTCGCCTATCCTGACTCTCGCCAAATGTGCTGCCCTTCGCTTCGAGTATGCCGATCACCTTATACCTGGCAGCATTGATCTGAATGATTTTATTCATGGCTCGCTCGGGCTTCTCGTCAAAGAGTTCATTGACGATATCCATACCAATGATAGCCTTCTGCGAACCTTCGTTAGCTTCGAGAAAGGTAAAATTGCGACCCTCCTCGAGTTTATAGTTAGAGACCTTCAGGTAGTTATCGTCGATGCCATATATCCTCACCGTCGGATTCGTCACCTCCTCGTCATAAGCGATCTCCGCACTCCCCGTACAAAATGTAGAGATCGACACCTCTGTCCCCGGAAACTCATAGCGCTCCTTGAAATCTGTCGCCTGAGCATAATAGATAGGATCTGCAGATTTACGCTGTCGTCCACCTCGATTACTTCTAATGGTCTCACTCGCAGGTCGGATACTAATCGAGTTGGCTCCGAGACGATTGAAACTATCACTCATAGAAAATAGGATAGAATCAATTGCGGTCAATATCCCTACCAAGCAGGTTATACCTACGGCTATGATCAGGAGTGTTAGGCCGGTCCTTAAAAAATTAGATTTTAAGGAATAAAGAGCCATTCTTATGTTCTCTACTAGATTCAAGCGATCTTCTTAAGATATACAAGATAGGAGACATTGACCATAGTTGTGTGTACCTGACGCATAAATGCCCCAGACAATGACTCACATTTACGACATTCTAAAGTTCTTCTGGATCAAATCCAATAGTTCTGCGTGTATCCGTCCATTGGTGGCGATTAACTGCTCCCCATATATATAGTTGTCTTCCCCTGCAAAGTCTGTGATCACACCTCCGGCTTCTGTAATCAGTAGAGCCCCACCAGCTACATCCCAGGGATTTAAGGTCGTCTCATAATAGGCATCAAATCTCCCGCATGCCACATATGCCAAGTCTAAGGCGGCTGAACCCATACGCCGTACACCTCTTCCAAATCTCATCATATGCCCAAGGGTTCTGATCAAGGGTGCGACATCGTCTACCTCATATGGAAACCCGGTAGAGATCAGTGATTCTGATAGGAGAGCCGTTTTACTGACATGGATAGGCCGATCGTTTAAGAATGCTCCTCCGCCCTTAGTTGTGGTAAAGAGTTCTCCAGAGTTGACCTCAAGCACCAAGCTCACGACTATCTCATTATGTACTGACAAGGCGACGCTGACCGCAAAATGGGGTATGCCGTGCAAAAAATTATTTGTGCCATCCAGTGGATCGATGATCCAGAGTATATCCGACTTGGATTGTTCTATGGTCTCTTCTTCTGTGATAAAGCCAGCCCCTGTTATCAGCGGACCGATGCTTTCCACGAGCATGGTCTCGGCAGTTTTATCGACGTAGGAGACCTGACTGTTATTTACTTTGGTTTCTATCTCACCTTCTTGCACCTTGCCGACCTCATTCTTGATAAAAGTTCCAACTTTGCGGACAATTGGTTTGAGCTGTTCACAGAGTCCAGTATAATCGTGAGATGGCATCAAGTAAAATTATATAGCCTTAAAATTAGAGTTTAAAATCATCTATCTCTATGAGTCGACGTCGTAAGCTTGAAAAATTTGCTGACATACTCAATTATGACCATGTCTATGAGTACTCAGAAATTGGCAATTCCATGCTGAAAGCAAATAAATATGATCATATAGATCTCCGTGGCAAATGGCGATCGGAAGTTTTTGGCAATGATCGTCCCCTCTGTGTCGAGCTGGCCTGTGGTCGCGGTGAATATACACTGGGCTTAGCAGAGCGATATCCTGATAAAAATTTTATCGGCGTAGATATCAAAGGCGCTCGTATCTGGCAAGGTGCCACGAAATCCAAAGAACTGGGCATGAGCAATGTAGCCTTCTTAAGAATCAGGATCGAACAAATCGAACTCTACTTTGACCAAGAAGAGATCGACGAAATCTGGATCACTTTTCCCGATCCATTTCCTGCCAAAGAAAATCGACGAACTACCTGCGACGCTTTTCTGGATCGATACTTTCAAATTGTTAAAAATGGTGGGAATCTCAATCTAAAAACTGATGACGACGACTTTTTTAAATATTCCGTTGACACCATCGAAAAGAATAAAAATTACGAGATCATATATAAAAACAATAACATATATGGTGAGGAGCTATATACTCAGGATTTGGATATAAAAACCTATTACGAACTCGAACATCTCTCCAAAGGCAAAACCATCAAATATTTGCTTTTTGCCAAAAAAGCACGGAAATTGCAGTATTAAATATTGTTTTTCGTCTTTTAAAGACATTTGATTATGAAAACGAAAATGGTCGATAGATTTTTCCGACTGCATCTCAACTCAAATTATAACAATCAAGAACTCGTCCAAAACAGAGTTCACCACCATTCAAATGGCTCTCAAAAGGGAGAATTTTGGACTAACAATGCGGAAGTGCTACTTAGGGGTTCTGCAGTGATCGCATTAGGTATTGCATTGCTATATGCATTCATGAACGCTTAAGTCCAGCCATTCGCGCTGACCGCTATATCTAAAAATACACCTGTTTAAAAATGATTCCATCCTTGAGCTTTGAGCTCATGGATGTTTCCTCCTGTGGTATGCAATGTGAACTTGTCTGCCTTAGGGGTAATTTCGCCAATGATTACTACATCTGGCATGAACCTGATTTTGTCCAAATCTTTGGGATCAACGGTAAATAAAAGTTCATAGTCTTCACCTCCATTGAGGGCGCAAGTGACTGGATCGAGGTTAAACTCGAGGGCCAATTTCTTGGATTCATCCTTGATCGGAATCTTTCCTTCTTCTAAGAATGCGCCAACATCCGAGTGCTTACAGATATGCATAATATCTGAGCTAAGACCGTCCGAAATATCAATCATCGACGTTGGTGTCAGATCGGATTTCTTAAAATATTCTATTGCATCCTTGCGAGCCTCTGGCTTCAATTGACGCTCTATGACGTAAGACTGATTGCTAAAATCTGGCTTAATATTGCTATCATTCATAAATAGCTGCTTCTCCCGTTCGAGTAGCTGTAGACCCAAATAGGCTGATCCAACATCCCCCGTAACACAGACTATATCTCCGACTTTGGCACCATGGCGATAGACTATGTTATCAACGTTATCTGTATGACCAATCGAGGTAATGCTCAGTGCCATACCCTTGAGGTTGGAGGTAGTATCGCCACCGATTAAGTCTACTTTATATAGATCGCACGCCGTCTTGATCCCAGCATACAATTCTTCTAAGGCCTCTACCGAAAACCGATTAGAAAGCGCCATGCTCACCGTAATCTGTTGAGGAATAACATTCATTGCATAGATATCCGACAAGTTGACAACCACAGCCTTATACCCAAGATGCTTTAGGGGCGTGTATACCAAATCGAAATGTATCCCCTCAACCAGCATATCCGTACTGATGGCGGTATACGATCCCCTATGTTGTATAATGGCGGCATCATCACCTATGGCCTTACGTGTTGACTTATTATACTGCTTAAATCCAGTGGTGAGGTGATCAATCAATCCAAACTCTCCCAATTCTTTGACATCTGTCCTTTTCATATTATTGCTTTATATATAAGTCAAACCGTTGCGGATTGACGCGCTTGGCTTCATTCAAAAAGAAAGTCAAACTATCTCGCTGTCCAAGCTTATTATACAACAAGGCAAGATTGATATTGGCCTCAAAGTTGTCCTGATCATCATTATAATAGCTACGCAGTTTTTGTATTGCCAGTGCATTGTTCCCACTCTTAAGATCATCACTGTAGCCTATACTCGCCTTGCTCGGTCGCTTGACGATAGCGCACATCGGCTTACCATTGACATCGATTGTGTGGATCGTGCCTGACGGCGGAAACTGATCATTCTTGATTTCTGCCTGATCTATATAGACATTGACATATATAGCATAGTCCCAATCCCTGCTCAGGCGATCATAATAGCGAGTATAGAGAGCTTTGACGTTGTCGTAGTTACGAGTATAGTACCGACCAGAATATCCATGATTAGTCGCCAGGGTAATCTCATCACGATCATTTAGGATGCCTTCTTTCTCCAGCCATTTAATAGCTGGCCAATAGCTATGCATATAGTAATCCATCTCATAATTGCCATACTTGGAGTCGATGCCACCAGAGATCTCATTGAAGTATACATACTCTATGGGGTGATTTTTAGCGATATGCCATACAGGATGAATGCATAGCAGTCCTACAACCCCGTAAGAAGCATATTGCAGAGTGGCATTCTTGGCAACCACGGACTTTATAAGATATCTATAGCCTGCGGCAGATAGAATCACTAACGGCGGATACACAAAAATAAAGTGCCTCCATCCTCCATATACATTACTGTCACCCATGATGGCGTAAGCCACAGGAAATACAATCGAAAACAATAGACATAAGATCACGAAGGTGCGCTTCTTAGTACTGTGTCTGTAATATGAAAATGGCAATATGATCAACCCTAATAGCACGACCAAGGGAATGCTGAGATACATCCACTTGTAGATATAATTGGAGGGCAACTCTGTAGACGTGACATTGACTCCTTCAAACAACTGCCGTATTCCGATTGCAAAGTCTGACATGATATCGAGGGATTTGAGAGGATTAGTCAGCGGAGCCTCAAGTGCGAAAGGCCAGAAAACGATCATCAAGAGATAGGCGACCACACAGGCCACTACACCCTTAATAAAGATCTGCCCATAATCAGCCCAATGTTCCTTAGCAAAGGCGCTTGCACCACGACGTGTCAAAAACCTCCCTAAAACAAATAATCCAAAATATGGAATCAAGAGCAAGCCCCCAATCCTAAAGTTGAGACAAAGTCCAATCGCCAAACCAACTTCTAGGGCTTGCCGCCACGAGGGTTTAGGAAGCGCATCACAAAATCTAAAAATCGAATACAGCCCCAATATATACCCAAAAGCAAAGGGGATATCCTTGGGATTGTTAAAACTGTGCCCCAGAAACTTGGGAGAAATCAATAGAAAAATAAAAGTCAAGACCGCCGAGGTCAGACCAAAATATCTTTTAGCTATAAAAGCGCTGATCAGTGCAATCAACCACCCGATCATCGCATTGAACATATGTCTCAATTGATGGGGATCCCCATAGCCTGTAGCTCGCTGAGCAAGCTCTATACCCGCATCAAAAGTGAAATTGTATGCATAGTCGGGTCCCCTTACTTCGTCCTGATAGGACTTGTCCTCACCAAGAGAAGTAAAGAAGTTGATGATGCGATCCCCATACTTAAAGTGTATATCCTCATCACCACTTATTGAGGCTGACATACTCAGCACGATGACTATCACCGCCGAAGCAACCAGCAGCCCTTTGATGATTATATTTTGATTGGTGGCAATGCTCATTTGTTGATAACTGTATATTGAGAAGAATCATTCAGTCGAGTGTTGATCTGGCCTTCTATCTTCCTAAATCCATATATCACCATGATGCCTATAACAAAGAAGCCCAATGATATAATCGCCATGATGATGAGAGACAGCATCAACTGACTCGTCCACCCCAATATCGCACTCTCCATGACGTACTTCTTGTATAGGATCACTCCCACACATCCTATGATAAATGCAAAGATGACCATGAACAGCTTCAAGAATACAATAAACAAGTCCTCGGCATACTCTATGAATGACTTAAACCCGTGTAATACCAATGAATCAAAATTCATCTTAGATTGACCATCAATACGCTTACGACGATCATAAGGAATAAATCTCTTCGGGTAGTTCAGCTTAGAAATGAAGGCCGAGTAGTGTACGAATTGCTTGTCGTGAATATCCAATAGGACTTGTTTGCTAATCATGGAGTAATTGCCAAAATTTAATTTCTTGCCCGTGACGACATAAAACAATAGCTTATAGAACGTGTAAAACACCTTAAACTTAATCGACTCCTTGCGTCTCTTACGTGATACAAATACGATCGGGTCAGTCAGATTATCGACGAGCTCTACGATTGCATTTGGATCGTCTTCGCCATCAGAGTCCATAACCACAAGATGGCTGATATCAAGCGACTTGCAATAGTTTAAGCCTTGCGCTATTGCACCCTGATGGCCTTTGTTATGAGCTAAGAAAACAAGATCAAGCTTGATCTCCGATTGCCACGCCATACTGCGCAAGAGGTCGCGAGTGTCATCTGTGCTGCCATCATCCACGATGATGATATGGAAGTGGTGATCAACCGACTCAAGGATAGTCCGTAGCTCGTTGAGAAATGTTATGATTACCTGCCCCTCATTATAACAAGGAGCTAATATGCCTATGGTTGACTTACTCATGATATCTATCAATCACGTCGTAAAGATAGGTTCTCAAATGAGATTATTTTTAATATGTTTTATCTATTCA
>CAZJTO010000137.1:0-6996 GCA_964548935.1 uncultured Saprospiraceae bacterium | reverse complement strand
TTCATATCGATTATGAAGGATCCACCAGCGATGGTTTTGTCTTTTACAGTCACACTGCCACGTGCAAGAAGCATTTCTCCAGCATGACCAGCCCCTGTAACTTTTGTAGCTCCCCAAGTGATTCTGCTCTCATCAGTGTTCATCACAACAGTAGTGCCCGTAGATTCAACAACTTCTTTTGCTTCACTTACCTCAGCCTTTTCGCCAGTGGTTTCTTTACAACTGCTGAAGATGAGTCCAAATACAGCTAAGAAGAAAATTAGATTTTTCATTTTTCTTTGTTAATTAGTTCTGAATGTCAGTCTAACGAATAACTCATTAATTAGTTATCCATTTTCTTATTCTTAAGCGTTAAAACTGTGATCTCTGGATATAGACCCACTCGCCCTGGGAAGGCTAGCAATCCAAATCCTCTGTTTACATAGAGCTGTCGTCCGCTTTCGATATATAAGCCCATCCAGTATGGATAGCGGAACTTGACAGGGCTCCACTGGAAAGAACCGATCTTAATCCCGAATTGCATACCATGTGTATGTCCGCTGAGCGTAAGATCAATGAGCTTGTCGTACTTGAGCACTTTATATTGCCAATGAGATGGATCGTGAGACATAAGCACTGTGAATAGGTTTTCGTCTAAGCCATCCATTGCTTTGTCCAGATCTCCACGTTTAGGAAAAAACCTCCCGTCACCCCAGTTCTCTACGCCGATTAGGGCCAAGGAGCCTGACTCAGTATCAATAAGTATATGCTCATTGAGTAATAGATTAAACCCCATCCTATCAAATTTAGACTTGAAGTCATCCCAATATGACTGTCTAAGACTCACTTCTCGAGGTGCCCCGACGTAATCATGATTGCCTAATACCGCAAACTTGCCATATGGAGCGCTCAAAGAGGCAAAAGCATCAATGTACGGGTCTATTTCATCCTTGTGTCGATTCACTAAGTCGCCCGTGAACAAAATTAAATCTGCCCGTTGGGCATGGATTAAATCTATTCCTTTCTGGACTTTAGTTACGCTATCCCACGTGCCAGAATGAATGTCCGAAATCTGCACAATTCTTAGTCCATCTAATCCGCCAACTACTTTGTCAGAGTAAACTGATATCTCTTCAACATGGTACTTATATTTTCCAAATATCACTCCATACATCAAGGCTAATGCAATGGTACACGCTCCTATAAAAGCAATGGTATGCACCAAATTCGGAATACCATTATATGATTCAAAAAAACTGAGAAAAGCATTGCATAGTACGATGATCACCACGACTCCAAACCATATAAACTTGGCACTGAGAAATGAGAAGGCACTTCCGACCATCAGATTGAAAAATCTCGATCGAGGGTGCCCTTGATATCTATATGCAAGAACTGAATAGGTCAGTGAAGCATACGCAATGGCAATGAATAAAATCCAATAGCTCATTTGCGCTATCGGCAAGAAGGGCTCAGAAACAGATGAGATACTTGGAAGGACCACAGCATCTTGAAGCGCAAAAAAACCAATCAAAATAAATAATCCGAAAATCCGACCCATGTATGCGAAACTGTGGTAGCTTTAAAAGAGTTGCAAATATGATCAGAGGTCAACTTTAAAAAAGAACATTATGCCCAAAACTCATTTTTCTGAAGAGACTTTACATTTCTACAGAGAGTTAAGAAACAACAACAATCGTCCGTGGTTTCAAGAACAAAAAGGGCGCTATGATCTCGTAAAAGAGGAATCTCAAGACTTTCTAGCCAGCATCGAAGAGGCAATGAATCAACATGACGATATCGAGCGCGCGAAAGTACTGAGGATCTATCGTGATGTTCGATTTAGTAAAGACAAGACGCCTTATAAGACCTCTCTGTCCATATCGTTTACTCGTCGGAAGCCAGCGCTCAGAGGAGGATACTTTCTACAAGTGACGCCTGGAGATCAATCTTTTATCGCGGCTGGATTCTGGAGTCCCGAATCAGCCGATCTCAAGTTGATTCGTCAGAACATCGATTTTGATCATCAAAATTTTAGAAAAGCCATTGAAACGCCATCGCTTAGGAAAGCATGGGGAGAGATGCAGGGTGTTCAAGTCAAGACATCACCAAAGGGTTATGATAAAAATCATCCCGCTATAGACCTTCTAAGACATAAGCAGTTCATCTTTACTCGCACCTACTCTGATGCGGATGTAACCACACCTAAATTTGTCGATACCGTCTCAAAATCATTTCAAGCCATTAGACCATTTTTTGATTATATGAGTATGATCTTGACCCATGATCTAAATGGCGAACCCCTTTATTAAGCTGAACAGTACGGGCTTATTACCTGTCGCTCAATAGGTTGCAACAAAAAACCCAAGTTTTTAATAGAAAATACCATTGCTCTTTTGTATTATGGGGCTGAAAGTAGGTGACTAATGGAAGATCTTGAGTTAATACGAGGCTTAAGACTGAGAGAAGATGATGCAATCAAAACACTATATAATCTGTACGGAGCAGATGTGTATAGCCTTTTATCTAAAATGAAGGGCGGCGATCCATCAGAGCTCACAGTCATGACATTCGAAGCTTTTGCTCAATCCATATCAGAATATGACCCGAAATCCCAAACGCTATGGGGTGCGCTCATGGGTCATGCCAGAAGAGTTAACAGAAAACATAGCTTATCAATAGAAAGACCGATCACTGTCGAGGTCGATGAGAAGCTTGTAGATAAATCAATACTCAAACCTGTCTACTCTGAGATAGTTGATAAAACGTATTTAAAGGGCATGGCGCTCAGTCAAGTAGCTAAGAGTCTCAACATACCTGAAAGTACCGTTAGGACTAGATTTCGACTGGCAATCAACTCGCTTAAGAACAAGTATGATAGTGATTCGGGTAGGTTCCTAAGTGTTTTTCTGATCGTACAATTGTTCTTTATATGAATCTACAGGAGATCAGAGTATCTGGGCTATTAGAGCAATATGTCATCGGCGCACTCGATACGGAGGAGAGAGAGCTCGTGGCAAAGACTATAGTTGAATATCCTCAACTCAAAAAAGACATCACTCTTATAGGCGAAGTACTGCAGGCTTATCACAACATAGCGGCAGTTCCCCCGCCTGATGAATTGAAAGGACAAGTATTGGAGGCCTACAAAAATGTGTCGCCAAAACGTCCGGCTAAAGTGATTGGAAATGCGACTCATCCGCCAGCTCAGAAGAAGAAAAGCAAATCAGCGACAACAACCCAGTTGCAATGGGCTCCCATTGCTGCGGCCTTAGCAGCAGTGTTTGCCATAGCAGGGATTGCCTTATTTTTCGTAGATCGGGTTACAATCAAGGGGTATAAGAATGAAATTACAGAGCTAAAAAGTTCTATATCCTCAAAAGACGATCAGATCAAATCAGTTTCTGCAGAGCGAGATAGTCTTTCTGTTCTCAGCGATCCGAATAACAAATGGTCATCTCTAAAACCCAATTATAGATTTCCTGATGCACAAGCCTATATCATCAAGAATACCGCAAAAAACACTAGTTACGCCAAAATCAATAATCTCCCAGTACTGCCAGAAGGAAGATCGCATAAGTTGTGGATACAGGATGCAACTGGGGTTTATGAACAACTTCCAGTGGGTATAGAAGGCCTGAGTACTGGATTTATGAATGAAATCGACATTCCTCTTAAAGCTGTACGCTTAGTAATATCTATGCATAGAGATAATACCGAATATCTCCCATCGCCCAGAACAATAGTGGGCACTATCGAGCTGTAATCAGCATAGCTATATTGTTACAACCATTTTTTTGATAGTTAAACATCATTTGACTGATCTCTTATGTGCTTCTTACGTTATTACCTTGCAACATCATTAATTGTAAGATTTATAGCGAGCTATGTATTTTAATGAAGAACATAAACTATTTAGAGAAGGCTTCAGAAGTTTTCTAAAGAAAGAAGTTGTTCCCCATATTGAAGCCTGGGAAGAATCGGGTAAAATAGACAGATTTATCTGGGAGCGCTTTGGTGAGATGGGATATTTTGGCATTAACTACCCTACTGATTATGGTGGCTTAGACCTAGATTTATTCTATACCGTCATCTTTCTTGAAGAAATGCAGCGCATTAATTCAGGAGGTTTTGCGGCAGCAATGTGGGCGCATGCATATCTGGCCATGTCGCATCTAAATCTAGAAGCTAGTAATCCGCTCAAAGAAAAATATTTGGCTCAAAGCATCTCAGGAGAGATGATAGGTTGCTTATGCATCAGCGAGCCATTTGCTGGGTCAGATGTAGCTGGTATGCGCACGACCGCTGTCAGAAAAGGAGACAGCTATGTGATTAATGGCTCGAAGACATTTATCACTAATGGTGTCTACAGCGATTACTTAGTAGTATCAGCCAAGACGGACATGGACCAAAAGCATCGAGGCATCTCAATGTTTTTAGTGGACCGAGACACACCAGGACTTAGCGCTGCCAAACTTGATAAGTTAGGATGGAGAGCATCTGATACTGGAGAAATATCATTTGACAATGTCGTTATTCCGGCTACGCATCTATTAGGAATAGAGGGCAACGGATTCGCATACTTAATGCAACATTTGGCCCTTGAGCGGCTGATAATGGGGATCAATGCCCATGCTCGCGCTGAATATGCCCTCGAATATGCAACTCAATATATGACTGAGAGACAAGCTTTTGGTAAGCATCTCACAGAGTTTCAAGTGCTTCGGCACAAGGTAGCCAAGATGGCAAGCAATATTGAGATGCATAAGGTTTTCAATTATAACATCACCCATAGATTAAATAATGGAGAGTATGTGGTCAAGGAGGCCAGCATGTCAAAATTGCTCTCTACTAAAATGGCAGATGAGGTCATCTACGATTGTCTACAGATGCTCGGTGGTTATGGATATATGGAAGAGTATCCTATGGCGAGATATTTCCGTGACAGCAGACTTGGACCGATTGGAGGTGGAACCAGCGAAATCTTATGTGAGGTAATCGCTAAGATGGTACTCGATAAAAAGGTCTATGCAAAGGCTGCTACATAACCATAAATTCCGATAGAGTTGAAGATTATAGAATGTCCACGAGACGCTATGCAGGGGCTGCATCCATTTATTCCGACTCGGGACAAAGTAGAATACCTCAATTTATTATTACAAGTCGGATTTGACACCTTAGATTTTGGCAGTTTTGTATCGCCCAAGGCGATACCTCAGATGAGAGATACTGGAGAGATAGTCGGTCAGCTCAACCTAGATGATACCAATACTAAATTGCTGGCTATAGTAGCTAATCAGCGAGGAGCCACAGATGCCGCAGCTTTTGACGAAATAGACTATTTAGGCTATCCTTTTTCTATATCAGAGACATTTCAGCTCCGCAATACCAATGCAACAATCGAACAATCTCTCGAACGTGTCAAGATCATTCAAGAGCTATGTGTCAAACGCAACAAGACACTAGTCATCTATATCTCAATGGGGTTTGGCAACCCTTATGGTGATGAGTGGAATGTAAATGTAGTTCAGCATTGGGTTGAAGTATTGACTGGATTAGGTATAAAAATCATACAACTGTCCGATACTGTCGGTGTAGCTCAATCAGACAGCATAGCATACTTGTTTAAACAGCTGATCCCAAAAAATCCTAATACTGAGATTGGTGCTCACTTACACACCACTCCCGACACATGGCTCGAAAAGATAGAAAGTGCTTATAATAATGGTTGCACACGATATGATGGAACCATAAAAGGTTTAGGTGGATGTCCGATGGCACAAGACAGTTTAGTTGGTAACATGCCATCAGAACATTTGATTCAGTTTGCTCAAAACCATCAAATCGATCTTAATTTCAACATGGATGCCTATAATGAAGCTACCCGTATGGCTCAGAAACTAATGATACATTGATCAAATTCATAACTTAATCATGATATTGACATTGTATCCATGAGGAACTATATTTCATCACTCAACTCTTATAATCATGCCTCTTAATAAAGTGGTTGCAGATGTACAGTCAGCCTTAGATGGTGTTGGCAATGATATGACTTTTATGCTCGGCGGCTTCGGCCTATGCGGCATTCCAGAAAATGCTATCGCCGAACTGGTTCGTCTGGGAGTCTCTGGACTCACGTGCATCAGCAATAATGCTGGAGTTGATGACTTTGGATTAGGACTATTATTACAAAGCCATCAAATCAAAAAAATGATATCGTCTTATGTCGGCGAAAATGATGAGTTCGAACGGCAGATGTTGAGTGGAGAATTAGAAGTAGACTTGATTCCTCAGGGCTCACTGGCAGAGCGATGTCGAGCGGGTGGAGCTGGAATACCAGCGTTCTTTACACCAGCAGGATTTGGGACAGAAATTGCCGAAGGCAAAGAAGTTCGCGAATTCAACGGCAAGCCCCATATTTTAGAAAGTGCTCTAACTGCAGATTTTGCGTTTGTAAAAGCTTGGAAAGGAGATACTGCCGGCAATCTCATCTATAAGGCTACTTCTAAGAACTTCAACCCAATGATGGCTATGGCTGGAAGGATCACTGTGGCCGAAGTTGAAGAGCTCGTGCCTGCCGGACAACTCGATCCAAATCAGATCCATACTCCGGGTGTGTTCGTACAGCGGATATTTCAAGGTAATAATTACGAAAAACGTATTGAACGAGTTACCACAAGACCTAAATCATAACATCATGCTCACTAAAGATCAGATAGCTCAACGCATAGCCCAAGAATTACAAGATGGATGGTATGTCAACCTTGGGATAGGTATTCCCACTCTTATTGCCAATCACATCCCGGATGGAATCAATGTCGAGTTTCAATCTGAGAATGGTATCCTCGGCATGGGACCGTTCCCTTTTGAAGGCGAAGAAGATGCAGACCTCATCAATGCTGGCAAGCAAACTATAACGGCTATGCCGGGAGCAGTATACTTTGATAGTGCTACAAGTTTCGCAATGATCCGAGGTCAACATATACAACTCACTGTATTGGGTGCAATGGAAGT
>CAZJTO010000136.1:0-7083 GCA_964548935.1 uncultured Saprospiraceae bacterium | reverse complement strand
ACATCACAGAGCTTGATGGCTTCCATCAGTTTATCATGAGCACTTTCTATCCAGAAGTTCATCGTGTCTAGCACGACAAGTTTAGGTTTTTTAGTCAATTGGTTGATGACGCTTATCTGAATATCTGGTGTGAGATTGGCTAGTAATACATACTCAGAATCTTTATAGTTGTCGGGTAGGACAGGGTCAAAGTCAGCAAGAACATTGAGGTCCGTAGTTAGCGTCACTCTATCATTCATGTTATCAAGATATCTACCTGCCCAAAAAAACGACTTTCCTCCAGTTACAACCTTTACTCCGTCCAATGAAGCACCTTGCTTCACTAGGTCATCCAACTCTGTCTGAGGGAAGTCATCACCTATGATCGATACCAATCTGATGTCATCTGTAAAATAGCTCGCAGCATAACTACTATACTGGCACGAACCCCCGATTACTCGTTCGGCATTGCCGTGAGGGGTCTCAAGACTATCAAATGCTATTGTACCAACTATTAATAAACTCATCTTCTCAACTTTGGCGCAAAAGTAAAAAAGTAATTAGCCATACATTGTAGGTGTCCCCATAAAGTGCGTAATTTGTTGAAGCTCAGATATAATGGGCATTTAGAAACTACAGAACACATCGTTATGATTTATACGATTTTTATATTCGGCCTAGGAGGTCCTGAGCTAATTATAGTCGCTCTAGTTGTCCTATTAATGTTTGGCGGCAAGAAGCTGCCTGAACTCATGAAGGGCCTAGGTAGTGGCATTAGAGAATTTAATAGTGCTAAGGCGAATATTCAGGGAGAGATCAAAGAAAGCATGAAAGAAGTGGAAGACACGCCCAAATAAGGTGTCTTTCATGAGTTCAATTCGTCTTAATATGCAGAAATCTTTATCTCCTCATGATTAGGACCACTATCATTTTGATTTTACTATTGGCGACTATCCATATAGCGCGTGCTCAGGATAATGTGATGCGTTTGGATAGTTTCAGCCAGATCTATATTACCGCTCTTGAGCAAGAGAATTTTGATTTGCTCATTTCTTTGACCCATCCAGACGTCGTAAAAATAGCAGGCGGCATTGAGTATGCTCGTCAAGATCTTGCGCGAGATGCGACGGAATACAACCGTATGCAATTGCGGCTCACTTCAATCGAGACTAAGACAAGTTCTAAAATCATTGAAGCCGGTGATGAACTCCATGCTATAGTCCCATATGAAAAGCACTATGAGAATAATGGCTTAAAGCACGAAGAAAGAAATTACTATCTCGCTGCTTCGATAGACGGTGGGACTACTTGGACATTTTTAGATTTGCGTAAGCACGATACTGAGAGTATTCAGTTGTTTATACCCGCCTATGATGGCCGACTCAACATATTCTTAGAATAGCTACCATACCTTTATAACCTCTTTGTCATCTACCCATTTGCTCCACTTTTTGTTGTAAGTGTGTATGGTATCCGTGGCAATGCCGTGTTGGTTTTCTAATGGCAGGTCACAGTTGATCCACTCGAATATGCTCCCATAGAGATTGTAAACAGAGGTATAACCCAACTTTTCAAGCTTCTTTCCTATTTTTTCGCTGCGGTATCCAACAGAACAATAGACAATGATTTTATCATCAAGGTTGATTCCTTTGAGCAAGTCGGCACTAAAATTTTTATAGCCAACATATTTAGCATCTGGAATATGGCTGACTTGATATTCCTCTAATTCTCGTGCATCTAAAAAGATGTATTCATCTGCATTTTGATTGGCCTCAGGCACGTCAATTACAGGAACTGTAAAGCTCAAAAGATCCTCTAGTCTCTCATCGAATGTTGGATTAAGGACATCTTGACTATTCCCTTGGATAGTGCCTAGAATCAGTAGTATGAATAGCAGAGTAATTGATCTTATCATAGCAGTTGTTTAGAGCCAGATCCAACTCGATCTTTAATGATTAAGCCTGATTCTGTAAGTGAAGAAAGCTCAGATTGAATGAACGATTGAACAGGTGTAGCATAGGAGTCAGGATATAGCACATGAATATTAGGTCCCGCATCCAGTGTAAATGCGAGCGGGATATGCTCTTGTTTTCTATAATCGCGTATTTTTTCAATGGCCGCAATTGTATTGGGCTTCATCAGGGTATATGATGGCCTTGAGCACATCATCAGTGCATGTAATGTGAGAGCCTCCTCTTCGGTTATATCAATGAATCGCTCCAAGTCTCCTTTTTTAAGGGCCTTGAGGAGTTCTCCAAGATTATTGCGGGCTTGCTCATAACGTGTCTGAGCAAATGGATTACTATCCATAAGCTTATGCCCAGCTGTAGAGGAGACTGATTTTTTTTCTCCGGATATGATTAGTATGTCGTCGTGATAATCCTTGAATATCGGGTCAAAGCCATGATATGGCACTGCAATATGATTGTTGCCATGGCTATAATCTTCGGTCTCTCCCCAGATCGCAAGAGTGGGATAGACCGACCGACAGGCACTGCCACTACCCAGTCGCGCAACGAACGACGCCTTCTGTCGGAAGGCTTCCTCACTAGTGTCGTTGTCTGCAGAGATGTTGCGTTCGATAGAACATAGGCACAGCGCTAACGCACTCATGCTCGACGCAGAAGAAGCAATCCCCGAAGAATGCGGAAAACTATTTTCACTTTCAATCTCAAAATGGAGTCGATCGATAAATGGAAATAATGGCTTGAGTGTGTTGAGATATTTTTCGATTCGCTGGCCGAAGGAATGCTCTACTTTTCCTTCAAAGGAAAAATTCAACAGATTCTGCGATGATTTGCGAGCTTGATAGTGGACAGTTGTCTTGGTATGGGCCTCGTCCAAGGTGAAGCTGATAGATGGATTGAGAGGTAGCTGCACGGCCCTCTTACCCCAATATTTTACCAAAGCAATATTGGATGGGCTCTGCCAGCTCACCACACCAGCCTTATCTACTTCATAATGATCTGATGTGTTATTATAAAAGTTGTGGTCCAACAATGTCTATTGATTAAGGGGCTTATAGGATATGTCAAAGTCTTGTAAAACGACATCCAAAATAGGGTTTTCGCCAAGAGTATAGACTTCTTTGAGACGATACCCGTATAATTTGCTTGATTGATTCCAATAGAAGGCATTGAGTTTGCCTCGAGTCAACTTAATCAGATCAAATAATGATGTATCGAGTTCTCGTTCGATCATCTCAACGAGGATTTTTCCTTGAGTCTTGGATAACTTGGTTAATGGCGTCTCAAACTCTTCAGTGAGCTCTTTAGACAGTTTTTTGAGATATTTTTTTCGTTTTCGTTTTTTCATGGTTTCGGTCACCTCTTGAGCTTCACTAAATATCCTTATAGCTTCTACCGCATAGGGATACACCTTAGCGGCATATCTGCGATACTTGAGATACTTGAGATAATCGTCTCGATTGGCAAATGTGCGCGGCGATGAAATGCTGACATCCTCTAGATCGGCCACGATGATCGTATCGCCCTCAACGATCATTGCACTGACGACATGTCCATCAAGTCGCATCTTGAAGATGCTATCTTGTGCCTCTGTAATCAGTTTCGTCTGATGTAATTTCATCAATGTACTATCTACAGACTGTGCATATAGATTGAGACTACATGCTAACACAAGAATTATAAGGATATGTAACTTCGCCTTCGGCATACGCCAATTTACAGTATAACGTCCCAGTTTCACTTAAGAGGTTTACAGGGATGTTAATTTTTGCAACATAAAATTATTATGATTAGGGCATTGGCTCATGTTATATCAATATGTTTTCACCCTCTGGTGCTATTTATTGCATTGCTCTGGACAGGATATTTAATAGACCCGTATGCCTATTCCTTAAGTAGTGCTCATGATGTCTCGGTTACGGCGATCATGTCTGTAGCAATATTATTTGTAATTCCTGTGGTGACAGTACTAATGATGAAAGGATTAGGCTTCATTAAGTCTCTGCGCATGGAAGACCCAAAGGAGCGCATCGGGCCCATGATCGCGAGTATTATATGCTATGTGTGGTTTTATGTCAATATGAAGAGCAATGCTAATATTCCTTCGTCATTTTTGGTGCTGGCCTTAGGAGGGTGTATAGCACTAGCCATAGCCTTTTTCATCAATAATTTTTCTAAGATTAGTCTTCATACTACAGGGGCGGGCGCATTTGTCGCAGGTGTGATCATTCTGATTTCTGTGCGAACAAATGAAATTATTGATATCACGCTTTTTGGAAGTATCTGGCAATTGCACCCAATGATCTTGATCATGGCAGCTATTGTTATAGTAGGCCTGATAGGTACGAGTAGGCTAATATTGGAAGCGCACAAGCCTGTAGATATTTATGGTGGGTATTTGGTTGGAATAATTTCTCTGTTGATAGCATACAGGATATGGTTTTAGTTACTGCTCACCATAACTTAATCAATAACTTGTTACCTTCGTTAAGCTATGGAGACAATGGTAAAGAGTGCTGAAAAAAATACTCAGTATTTTACATATCCTACGGGTGTGAATATCATTAATAGCCTATTTAAATCTTGGGCTGATGAGAAATTTGAGGTTGACGAACTATTAAGTGCTGCCCAGGAAAAGGCGGGCCTAACCGACTTTGGTGATGATTTCTTCATTGAACCGATGACCCAGTTATTACAGGATGCTGCGGCAAACACCAATTTTCATCCACTTGGAGCATTTCTTCTAAAGAAAAAGGTCATCATTAATCTCGTCAATCGTCTATGGTCGCAATATTGGCTCAAGAGAGAGCCGTCTATAGCGAAACCCCTTCCCCCTAAAGTGTTGATTACTGGATTGCAGCGGACGGGTACGACATTTCTCCAGAGATTGCTCGGTGCGCTACCTGAATTCAGAGGCGTGATTTCGTGGGAGGTCGTAAATCCTGTGCCTAAGTCAAGTAAGAAGACGTATTATGGGATGTATGAAGCTCAGCTTGCGCACAAAGCAATAAACTTCTTATCTCCAGAATTTAAATCTATACATTCGGTTAAACACGATAGCCTTGAGGAAGAAGTGGTGCTAATGGATCATGCTTTTGCCAGTACGGCAACTCAGTCTGTTCTTAATGTTCCTAATTATGCTAAATGGCTAGAGCAGCAAGATCAGACGCGAGCCTACCAAGACCTTAAGATGTGGCTCCAGTTTATACTATGGAGAGAACCAGCTCAAAAATATATGCTCCTAAAGAGCCCCCACCATATGGAATATATGGACATGTTTATGTCTGTGTTTCCAGATACTAAGATTATTCATACCCATCGCCAACCGAAGGAGACCTTGGCCTCTTATTGCAGTATGGTGATGGCAGGCAAGAAGATATTTTCTGATCATGCAGATAGCTATGAGATTGGTAGATACTGGTTGCAGAAAGATGTTCGATTTGTAGACAAGTTTTTGGAGTATCGCAGCAGAAATGAGGAGAAATTTTATGATGTAGCTTATAAAAACCTAGTTAACAACCCTATCCTCATTGCTAAGGAAATATATGTCCACTTAGATTTAGAATGGACTGATGAGCACACCAGCTTGGCGACAGAGTTTTATAAAAACCACAGGAAAAACAAATTTGGCAAGCATCAATATACCATTGAGGATTATGGTCTTACGGAAGCACAGGTAGATCAGGCCTTTGGCGGTTACATTGATCAGTTCAAAGATCACTTATAGCAGCTCTTTGAGAATAGTTTATATCTCAAGGACCAGACTGTCCAATATCTCATCAAGATCATCAAAACTTTTGAACCCTGTTTTAGATTCAGTGCTGCCACGCAGTATGACGTGGCTTTGATCTCTGCTCGAATTGAACAAAGTATACTCATGACCCTCTAATTCTATCTTGGTATCAGACTCATCATGGATGGACATCATCTTCATATGACCATCCAAATAAGAAAGGTCTAATTGAGCGTCTTTACTACCAATGGCATAGGGCTCAAGCTTGAGCACGGCTTCATCAATGTCGTCCGAATTTTCGGCGCTAAATAGTAATAGCGTCTTTGGTCCACTCACCCAGTCTATAATTTCTTTTATCCCTGCTATATTTATTTCAGTTAGGTCAAACAGGAGATAATGAACTCCATATGCAGCGAAATATCGAGCATCAGTGAGATTTGTAATATTACTGGCTATAACTTGTACTTTTAAATCCATGTAAATCGACACTTTTTTGAAAGAGCAAAGTTACTATGAGATGGTCTATTATGTGACTCGCCAGATACCTAAAGGCAGAGTTTGTACATATGGTGCCATTGCCGACTATCTCTCGCTGGGTTCAGCACGTATGGTCGGGTGGGCTTTGACCCAGTCCAATCGCAGTGCCATAGGCCATGTTCCAGCCCATAGGGTGGTCAATAGTAAGGGCGTATTATCAGGCAGATTGAATTTTGCCACCCCTACCCAGATGCAAGAGTCTCTTGAAGCAGAGGGCGTTGAAGTAGTCAATGATAAGGTCAAGAACTTTAAAGAACTGTTTTGGCATCCAGAAGAGTTGGAACTATGAGCACGGCAAGAATCAATCTAATCTCTGGACCCCGAAATATCTCAACCGCTCTGATGTACTCATTTGCCAGTAGGGCCGATACAGTCGTCGTCGATGAGCCGATGTATGGGTATTACCTCAGTCAGGTCAATGTAGATCATCCGGGGCGAGATAAAATTCTTAAATCCCTACCCCGTGATATGGACACCGTATTGTCTTCTTATTTTTTTCAAGAAGTTGAGGCATCCTATCTATTTATCAAGGGCATGGCACATCATTACGAGGGCATAGGGGATTTATCATTTTTGAAGAAACTTTCGAATGTTTTTCTCATTCGTGAGCCAAAACAACTAATCGCTTCTTTTGCACAGGTGATAAAACAGCCGACTCTCAGAGATATTGGACTAAAGCATGAGTATGAATTGTTTTCATATTTGGTAGAGCAAGGACATGATCCTATAGTACTGAATTCGGGGTATATACTCCAAGACCCAGAGCAGGCTTTACAGGTGCTTTGTGATGGCATAGGGATACCATTTGATAGACAGATGTTACAATGGTCTATGGGCCCCAAACCATATGATGGCGTATGGGCACCA
>CAZJTO010000135.1:0-7097 GCA_964548935.1 uncultured Saprospiraceae bacterium | reverse complement strand
AGCTCGAGTATTTCTTAGCTAGCCAAGGTAAGTACCTGATGGGGCATATAGAAGATGTCGCACATGAGTTGCTCGATCTCTTGAGACAAGAATTTGCAGGAGAGGGCAGGTTTGACTTGATTAATGGGATCCGGAGGCTGAACCCCGTTGTTGATGGAATTGAGCTACTGAGTGATATCCCCGAGCATGAGTTGATCGAGTATCTGGTTAGCGAGGATCTGGTTGATCCTGATGAAGAAAACCTCGATTACAGAGGAGTAAATGTCTTGCTGAACTACTGTGATGCTGACCAGTATGAGCAACAGCTCTGGCAGGGTAGTGGATCACCCGAGTTTTTAGCACATTGGGATAAGCTATATGGTCCTGTATCAAGCTCTGACAAAGAAGTGTTCAGTCAACATGGACTCGATTATATTCCTGCCGAACTAAGGGAGAAGCCAGACCTTATCGATCAAGTTAAAGCTGGTAGCAAGATTGAGCTCATCACACAATCTGATATTAAGGGCGTAGTACATTCGCATTCTACATATAGTGACGGTACTGCGTCTGTCGCAGAAATGGCACAAGCAAGCAAGGATCTGGGGTATGAGTATCTGGTCATGAGTGATCACAGCAAGGCCGCATTTTATGCCAATGGACTCAACGAGGAAAGAGTCCTCGAGCAAATCGACGAAATCGACAAACTCAATGGAGAGCTGACAGATTTTAGAGTATTCAAGAGCATCGAGTGCGATATACTGTATGATGGCAAGTTGGATTATGATGATGAGTTCTTGAAGAATTTTGAGCTGATCATTGCCTCCGTGCATTCCAATCTTAAGATGACTGAAGAGAAAGCTATGCATAGGCTACTCACTGCAATCGCTCATCCAGCCGTGTCAATTTTGGGTCACCCTACAGGCAGACTGCTGTTGTCACGTGAAGGTTATCCTGTAGATCATAAAGTATTAATAGATGCCTGTGCTAAGCACAACGTAGCGATTGAAATCAATGCCAGCCCCTACAGACTCGATATAGACTGGACTTGGATTGAGTATGCTCAGAGTCAAGGAGTGCTGCTGTCTATTAATCCTGACGCCCACAGTACGGAGGGCATCAAAGACATAAAGTATGGCGTCTATGCGGCCCGTAAGGGAGGTCTCAGGCCCGAAAATTGCCTGAATACCATGTCAGTTCAGGACTTTGAGGCATGGATATATACAAAGATGTCTTGTTAATGCGTTGTTAAGCGGTAGTTAACAATCTAAACAAGCTATAAATCGCTTATTTTTGTGTATCTATTTATTTGTAAACCATAAATTCTAGTAATAATGAAATTTTCTAAAGCGCTCTTACTTTTAGTTTGTGCATTCTCATTGACTATTGCATGTAAGAACGAAACAGTAAAAGATGCAGCTAATGCTCCAATAGCATCAGCTAACACAACAACTCCTGCGGCAACTCCAGCAGCAACTCCAGCTGAGACAGTGCCAGTGGGCCCATTAACTTCAATTGAGTATCCAGAGACAGAATTTAACTTTGGTGAGATCGAAGAAGGTGAAAAAGTAATTCACGAGTTTGAGTTTAAAAATACTGGTGCTGAGCCACTAGTGATCCAAAAAGCTCAAGGATCTTGTGGTTGTACAGTTCCTGATTGGCCAAGAGAGCCGATTCCAGTTGGTGAGACTGCTATGATTAAAGTGCAGTATGACTCAAGAGGAAAAGGTAAATCAAGAGCTGAAGGCGGACGTGCTGAAAACAAGAGAGTGACGATCACAGCTAACACTGATCCAGTTAATACCTATCTTTATATCAAGGGTACGGTAATGAAGCCGGATGCACCTGAAAGCTAAAAAATACGCTATTCTTAAGGATTAATAGCAAAAGTCTCGACCGTGAGTATGGTCGGGACTTTTTTTATGTCATGACTTTAGTTGGAAAGTAGAAAGTTGAAAAGTAGAAAGTTATAAGTCGGCAAGTAGTGAGGTCGTCAGTTTTCTTATGAACTTTCAAACTTGAAACTTCCCAACTTTCAAACTTCCCACTACCTACTCCACATACTCCTTCCTTAACACGAGCGCATACATCTTGTTGCCAATTTCCAGATAGCCGTGCTCATAACAGAATTTATAGACCTTACCACCTTTAGTCTTGTACTCATTGGTATAATAGCTAAACTTAAACCCTTCTTCGAGGAGTCGGTCTCTATGTACTTTGCTGGTGCCGTTTGGGTTGAGACTTTCTAAGATGCGTCGGTTTTTCTTCAGGATGCGATTGATCCTATTGACGAATTTGTTGGCGTCTCTATTGAGGTCATTATTGTAGGTCGCTCTGCAATTGTCTCCGCAAAACTTTTTGTCACGGCGACCCATCAGGTCAGTTCCACAACATAGACACTTGGATTTAGCCTCCCTCATGATTACTAAGTTAGGATTTTCTTAATACATACGGTTTGGCAACTTCATGGCTATAATCTGGGTTATAACTATATTAATAAAAAATTGAAAATGAGATTTATAATAACACTTATTGTCCTAACGAGTATCACCTTATCACCATCTTATGGACAATTTGGTAAACTGATCAAGAAAGTTGAAGACGCTGTAGGCGTAGGAGCTGGTGCAGGTAATTTAAATATAGGGGCAGGACTCAAGGAAGCGCTTGAAGTCGGTGTCAATGATGCGGTAACTTCGCTTTCTGCAGCGGACGGATACTTCGAAAGTCCCTTTAAAATCCTCATCCCTCAAGAGGCTCGAGCCGTGACATCTAAGGTATCTAAGGTGCCAGGCTTCAAAAATATTGAAACCGATCTGATCAAAAAGATGAACGAAGCTGCCGAGCTTGCGGCTAAGAAGGCGGGGCCAATCTTCATTGATGCCATTACCGCGATGAGTTTTGATGATGCCACTAAGATTCTTACGGGAGAACAAGATGCTGCAACGAGATTTCTTGAGACAGGCTCGCGAGATGAGCTGTATAGTGAGTTTATGCCTGTAATACAAAGCGCATTGGATGAAGTGGATGCACGATCTTTGTGGAATTCGGCAGTAGGGGCATACAACAAGATTCCATTTGTCAGTAAACTAAATCCAGAGCTAGACGATCACGTAAACCAGAAGGCGCTCGATGGCATGTTTTCTTTAATCCAGCAGAAAGAAGAAGGCATTCGTTCTGATGTTAATCTGAGAACATCTCCATTGCTTCGAGACGTTTTTGCTCAGCAGGATTAGTCACTGACTTCTATAAAATACCTACGTCCATTGTCCGAGTAGACATATGGATGATCGTACTGTGTCTGTATAGATGCTGTGTTGATTTGCTACACCTATCTTAAAGATAGGTGTATTCCTTTTTTGGAACACCAATTCATGGTTTAGTAATGTAGATGTATCCTTGCATCAGACGCCAGATAGGCATCGCCCAAGCGCTGCGGCGAATAGCTGTAATATCAACTGCGACCTCTCATATTATGTGAGCGCTCTGCTGACTATATCATCATTAGAATGATTCTAAGATTCCATCTTCACTAATAGCTTGTATAACAATGTCATCGCAATTACATATTAAAGAAAATTATGATATGTGAAAATTTGCTTAATTGAATATAGCTCCTGAGACCACTTATGTCAGCAGATACGCTATATAACTCATGGAAAATCAGTCGTTTAGAAGACATTGTTGAATTGTAAACCCTTATTTGCTCAAATGCAAAATTGACGTTAAGTGATCGCCAAAAATTGTTTCTCAGTCAGGAACGGCTCTACCTTAACTCGACAATCAACAGCTATGAATAAGATCCGCATTGCCTTTTTTGCAGAGATATTAATTAGAGATTATGATGGAGCGACCCGAACGATTTTTGAGATAATCGATAGGATAGATCGCTCGAGGTTTGAGTTTTTATTTTTCTGCGGGACACCTCCGGATGAAGACATCGGCTGGGAAGTATTTCATGTTCCTACTGTTACGATTCCGTTTAACAAGGACTATCAGATGGCTTCCATGTTCTTGATGGGGCCGAGTGTAGAGCAGCGACTCAGAGAATTTAATCCTGATGTGATTCATGTGTCTACTCCATCTCCATTAGGATATTTTGCATTGAAGTATGCCCTCAGGGAGCATATCGCAGTAACAACCATATATCATACGCACTTCATCTCATATATCAGATACTACACTAAAAACACTCCAGTCGTAACATCATTCTTGGAATGTGCATTAGTGAGTCACAACAAGTCATTTTACAATAGATGCCATAAGATGTATGTGCCGACAGGCGCTATGGCTCATGAGCTGTCACTGTTTGGTTTTAACCGAGGGCTGATGTCCATATGGCCTCGAGGTATCAATCTAAGCGTATTCTCTCCTCGGAGGTCCGATCAATCGTATATACGATCGATTACGCAAAACGATCATAAGAGTCTCTTCTTTGCCAGCAGACTGGTATGGGAGAAAAATTTGGATACACTCTGTGATCTGTACGACCTGATCCAATCGAGAGGACTGCCTTATAACCTAATCATTGCGGGAGATGGAGTCGCCCGTGACGAGCTCCAATTAAGAATGCCCAAGGCACACTTATTGGGACATGCTGACCATGATAAGTTGTGTGTGTTGTACGCATCGGCAGATTACTTCGTATTTACATCCGATACTGAGACCTTTGGTAACGTCATCATCGAAGCTATGGCTTCAGGTTTGCCATCCATCATCGCTGATGGTGGGGGATCAAGAAGTTTAGTATCGCACGGAGTTACCGGATATAAGGTAGAACCGAAGAACGCTGCAGCCTATCTCGATACAATAGAGCTTATGGAGCGTGATCCTAACCTTAGAGCATCTATCGTAGACAATGCGCTCGGTTTTGTACAACAGTTCTCTTGGGAAACACTGGTGGATCGATTGCTCACTGATTACGAAGAGTTGTCCACTCCCATGTATGCACATAGCCTCTCTGCTTAGCACGGAGTAGCGACTCTGACTCAATGTAAGATCAGTTTTGACGATTACTAAACGACATATTAGCATTGGCATTAAGTGGCTCCTGATCCTTGTGATATTGGCTGGGTTAGTTGTCTTTATCAGGCAGACCGATTTAGATAAGGTTGTCAGGTTATTGCAGGTGATCGGTCTTGGTTACTGTTATATCATATTGGTTACGCTCGTCGCTATGTTGATGGGTACGGTAGCTTGGATCTACACATTTGAAAAAGAAGCCATTGCACATCTTTCGTTTTTCAAGCTCTTCACAATACGCTTGGTGGGGGAGAACATCGGTCTACTCAACCCATCAAACATCATAGGTGGGGATGCCTACAAAGGGTATCAACTGTCTAAGGAAGGCGTGCCTTACCATAAGAGTACTTCATCATTACTGCTATCGAGGATGATTATGATGATCACACAGATCATCACTTTTATCATTGCAGCAGTCCTATTTGCAATCATTGTCGAAGGTTCAGATCAGTTGAAGTGGATCACAGCGGGTGCAGTCATCCTCATCTTATTGCTGATTGGGTCGAGCTATGTGGTCATTAGATTTGGGTTGACCAGTGGTGTTACACGTCGATTACTTGCTCGATTCGGATGGGGTAGTCTGCTCTATAAATTCAAGAAGATCTATGTACAACTACGCTCGTTATATCGAGGCCAGAAGAAGAGATTTTATAAAGCCGTTGGCTTCAATGTGCTCAATTGGCTGGTAGGATCACTGGAGTTTTGGTTGATCTTCTATTTCATGTCTAGTCAGATCACTGTGCTTGATGCACTATTGGTGGATCAAGGCGTATTAGTGCTCAAGAGCTTTGGTGCGTTTATTCCGGGGCAGATCGGAGTAGAAGAGTTCGCTAACAAGATCATGCTCTCCATTATAGGAATTAAGGCGACGGGTCTATGGGTGGCAGCATCAATCGTAAGACGCTCACGCCAACTCTTTTGGATCGTAGTGAGTGCTATACTCTATGTGGTCATCAATCAAGTGAATAAATCGAGGTATAGCCTTGCAACACAGCTCAACTAATATGGAAGTACTATTCATCAGTCATAAGTACCCGCCATCCATCGGTGGTATGCAAAAGCAGTCATATGAACTCATCAATGGTTTTGGCGCACATGGGGTGGCTCATCATATCGTCCTGTCACCAGAGGAGAATCGGGTGACATTTTTCTTCCGATTGAGGAAAAGGGTTAGCCAAATAATAACTGAGCATCCCAATATCCGATTGATACACTGTAATGACGGGGTATGTGGTGTTATAGGGCAATTGCTATTGAGATCTTTTGACTTGCCATTGATTGTGACTTTTCACGGTCTCGACCTCCTATGGCCTAACAAGCTCTATCAGCGATGGTTACTACGTGGAGGCATCTCCCGATATACGGGGGTGATCGGAGTGAGTGATTTTACCTCACAGGCGGCTATAGATCGAGGTGCCAGATCGTCTGTAGTACGTACGGTGCTCAATGGGGTAGACCAACCCGACTGGAATATCAGTGAGGTTAGAGATTCCCTCCAACAGTTCACCCGAGAACTAAAAAGTCAAAAGAAGAGAATATTGGTTTCCATCGGACGTCCAGTTCGCCGAAAAGGTTTTAATTGGTTTATTCAAGAGGTATTGACACAGCTCAGTCCCGATGTGCACTATATCGTCATTGGTCCCAAAGTTGAGCGCAGCTTACTCCATAAGATGTGGCGAGGCATCTTACCTGATGGTCTACTGAGACAAATCGATTTATTCTTTGGCTCCAATAGTGCTCAGGGGACTTTGGAACTTCTGGTCGATCGATACGAACATCAAGTCAATTGGCTGTCTGACCTCAATTATCACGAGGTGCAGTATATGTTGGCGCAGGCGACCTTGATGGTGATGCCCAATATTGCGGTCAAAGGAGATGCAGAGGGCTTTGGTTTGGTTTCCCTGGAGACTAATATGCAAGAGACCTATGTCTTAGCGGCAGATGTGGACGGCATACCCAGTGCGGTACATGATGGACAAAATGGGACCTTAATCGAGGCAGGCGTGGCTGATCGGTGGGTCGCTGAGATAGAATCGTTTCTGGGGATGTCTCAGCAAACCATTCTTGAGAAAGGACGATCAGCACAAGCCTATGTGGAGTCT
>CAZJTO010000134.1:0-7140 GCA_964548935.1 uncultured Saprospiraceae bacterium | reverse complement strand
CCACCCTCGCTCGTGCCAAGGGAGTTAATCCAAAGAGGCTGCGTTGGCGGCATTTACTCCCCAATGCATTGATGCCATATATCACGATTGTTACAGGTGCCTTGCCAAAGGTATTAGTAGGATCTACAGTAATAGAAGTCATATTTAATATTCCAGGTACTGGCAAGTTGCTATTAGACTCTATCTATCAGGGGGATTGGCCCGTGATTTTTTCGATTATTCTTATAGTTGGGGCCCTAACGGTGTTGTCATATTTACTTGCAGATATCTTGTATGCACGATTCTTCCCTCATATAATGCAAACTTCATAGATATGGTGGGTGGAGTGAGCACTATATGGAAGGATCTATCTATTGGTTCAAGGATAGCCGTGATGTTATTCTTACTGCTCCTTGGCTTAGGTCTCTTCGCGCCTCTGTTCTGTGGCTCAGGAAGGCTTGTACCATTCGGGCCTAATCAATCAATCGAGTATGCCGAGTATCTATCTCCATTGAGCTCAGACCCAGCAGGCCATATTCATTTACTAGGTACAGATCGATTTGGAAGAGATGTTTTTGTTAGATTAATTTATGCAACACGAACAGCCTTTATAGTTGGATTAGGAGTAGTGAGTCTCTCACTATTGATTGCGGTATTATTAGGTATTGTCGCAGGATATTTTGGCAATAGAAGTGTTCGTGCTAACTGGATACAGCTGTTGGTAGTTGGTATAGGGTTGATATTAGCGATATTCTATATTTCATATGGTTATGCTCTGGTCGCCGCATTAATATTGCCGGTTGCCGGTTTCCTTGTCGTCCATATAGGTCGCATCCCTCTCACCAGATTTCATCTGCCACTTGATACCGTAACTCTCAAAGCTATAGAAGTCATCAAGACGATTCCTGCCTTATTCCTCGTGCTATCCTTGTATGCTATTTTTTCTCAGGCCTCTATTATGTCATTGGTAATCATATTAGGTTTATTATCATGGCCGGGTAAAGCAAGACTACTTCGTGCGGAAGTGTTAAAAGCGAAACAATCCACATACGTGCTTTCAACTCAGATTCTAGGTATGTCTGAGTGGCGCACGGTAGTTCACCATTTGCTGCCCAATGTTATTTCTCCGTTGATTGTGGCGTCATGCTTTACATTCACTGGTGCAATATTAGCGGAGAGCACCTTGTCTTTTCTAAACGTTGGTTTATCACCAGACATACCGAGTTGGGGAGGTATGATGCGGGAGGCTAGAGATTATTTCAGTGCCTGGTGGTTGGCGGTGTTTCCTGGTCTGCTGCTGTTTCTGACGATTTTGACGCTAAATGTGATAGCCGATCACTTAAATAGGATCAAAATTCTCTAAAGTTTATGTGCTTGAACAGTTTTATGCATTTGACGAGATTTGATTTGTCAAATCCTAATAGTTATTATTAAAATTAAAATATATCAAATATATTTAGTTTTTGATAAAAAATATTCAATCACTGTATATCAAATTTTAGAAGGAATATGGCTGATTTCAGCTAAAGAATCACATATAGATCTCATATTATTGTATGTGTAAATATTAAAATATACCTTTGATCCGTTTAAAAATTTATAATTAAATAAATCATTTTACGATGAACAAAGGTGAATTAATTTCTGCAGTTGCAGAAGCATCTGGAATAACTAAAGCTCAAGCGGGAACAGCTGTTGATGCAGTTTTTGGATCTATTGAAGGAGCATTGAAAAAAGGAGACAAAGCAGCTTTTATTGGTTTCGGAACATTCTCAACATCTGATAGAAAAGCAAGAGACGGAAGAAACCCAGCAACTGGCGCTACGATAAGAATTCCAGCTAAGACTTTAGTTAAGTTTAAAGCAGGAAAAGCGTTAGAAGGCTCTGTAAACTAAGACAGAGATTTAACAAATATTGATTTAGGGGTCATAGTCATAAACTGTGATCCCTTTTTTGTTGTCTACATTATAGATTCATCAAAATAGAAAAATGAAGTTTGAAACTAAAACTATACATGCTGGCATAGAGCCAGACCCGACTACTGGAGCAATCATGACTCCTATCTATCAGACTAGCACATATGTACAGGAAGCTCCTGGCAAGCATAAAGGATATGAGTATGCTCGTACTCAGAATCCAACACGTAATGTTCTGGAGACGAATTTAGCCGCTCTTGAAAATGCTAAGTATGGAATCTCATTTTCTAGTGGTTTGGCGGCAATGGATGCCATCTTAAAGATGTTTGGGCCAGGTGATGAGATCGTATCAACTAATGACTTATATGGTGGATCATATCGATTGATGACTAAGATCTTCTCACGCTTCGGGATCAAAAGTCGATATATCGGAATGGATGATGCCAGTACTGTTGGTGCCCAACTGACCGCTGAGACCAAACTACTCTGGATAGAGACTCCTACTAATCCAATGCTCAATGTAGTGGATATTGAAGTCCTAGTAAAAGTCGCTCACAAGAAAGGCATCATCGTATGTGTGGACAATACCTTTAGCTCGCCATATTTACAAAATCCAATCGATTATGGGGCTGATATGGTGTTGCACTCTGCGACTAAGTATATCGGTGGGCACTCAGATGTTATACATGGATGCGTCCTCACCAATAACAAAGATATAGCCGATGAATTGAGGTTTATACAGAATGCTGCGGGAGCAGTGCCAGGCCCAATGGATTGTTTTTTAATCTTGAGAGGTGTGAAAACACTTCATTTGAGAGTGCAACGTAGCTGTGAGAATGCGGAGCAGATTGCACATTTTTTAAGAAATCACGATAAGGTCTCTAAGGTGTTTTGGCCAGGATTTGAAGATCACCCTAATCATGATGTGGCTGCAAAACAGATGAGGATGTTTGGTGGGATGGTATCGTTTGATTTGGTTGATAATAGTTATGAGTCAGCAGAAAAAATCTTGAGCGGCACACATTACTTCTCCTTGGCAGAGTCCTTGGGTGGTGTGGAGTCTCTTATAGGTCATCCAGCAAGTATGACGCATGCCTCTATACCTAAGGAAGAACGCCTTAAAGTGGGCTTAACTGATTCTCTGATCAGACTCAGTGTAGGGATAGAAAATGTTGAAGACCTAAAGAAAGATCTTGATAAAGCGCTATTGGCTTAATTGCCTTGTATTGCTGATTGCCAGTTGTCTATTAAGAAGCTGGCTTCATTGATCTGAGCAAGACTGTGGATGTTAGTTGTCTCGACTATGTCGAAGATATCACCATTGCGTTCGAAAATATTCTGTAGATCTATATCGATGTCAAGTGTATAAGTATCACCATTTTGATCTATTTCTTCCATCGTTATAGATCTCATGATATCGTCGGATCCAAGATGCAGTGCAAATGTGCTCTCGGGATTACCGTCATTATCTAAGTCAACAAGACCTTCGATTTTAGCGAATACATAACTTTCCCATCCAATCCAGTACTCAGCACTATTGGATAGATCGCTTGATACAGGATAATCATTGGGCGCCAGAGCATTTTGAGCTGGAGTAAGGCCAAGGTTAAATGATGCCGCAGAGATAGTAGGCATGTCTAAGCTTTCTGAAATAACTTGGAACCCTCTCTCGGCAGCCTCTGCGTCAAGATGACTTTGAGTTAGATTGATATGTTGCGCTTCAATGAGTTCCACGCTTTCAATGCCATCCGAGACTCTAAGATCAGACATGAAGAAACTCACTCTGTTAAACCTGATCGTCCTGCCGTCTGGATAAGTGAAATCCTTTGCTATAACAAGAGGAGCATCGTCAAAGCTCAATTGGACATTCATGTCAAATTGGGATGTATCATCTCCACACGAAATCAATAAAAGCGTCAAGAACAATACTGCTATGGGCGTCTTCATGATAAAAATCTTATTTGTGTTGTAACGCTAAAATATCTACAAATGATGCGCCAAGTAAAAATTTGAGGCGCTGATAATCATCTATTAGTGCTAATTTCTGTCTCTTATGTCGCTTATAAGATAGATACTAAATGTCTTTGAGAGCCACGAGTGCCTATTCAGAGACAGCAAGACTAACCTTAATTGATGGTTATAGGCTAATTAATTATATTAATCGAGTTCATAACTATCGCTTTGTGCGCCCGACTGATCGGGATGACTTTCTTATTAATCACAAGTGTATTTTCTTGGATGTCTTTGATCTTGTCCATATTGACAATATAAGACCTATGTACTTTTAATAGCCTTGGATGATTTAATTTGACATGAAGATGTTTTAAGGCGATGTTAATGACATGTACTTTGTCTACAGTTATCACTTTGACATAGTCTCCTACATTTTCAAAGTATAAGATATCATCAATTGATATACGTACGAGGCGACCATCAACTCTGACATAGATTTCTTTGAGATTACTATCCCGAGCTATTTCTTTGAGATAACTATCACGATTCACCGCCTTTTGAATAGACTTGAGGAATCGATTTTTGGTAATTGGTTTTTTGATAAAGTCTGTTACCTCGTACTCAAACGCCTCATAAGCGTACTCCTTATTGCTGGTGGTAAATATGACCTGCGGCAGGGTTGGTAGTTTATCTAATAGCTCAAGGCCTGTTAATTCTGGCATCTCGATATCTAATAAAATAAGGTCGATGGATTCTTTAGTCACATAGTTGAGGGCTTCAATCGGGTCTTCAAAAGAGGCTTTTAGATCGAGAGTCGCGACTTTTTTACAGAGATTTTCGAGCGATTTTATAGCAATTTTTTCGTCATCTATAATTACGGTCTTTAGTGTCATATGGTTGCTTAACTAGTTTTTAGGTGTGCTAACAATTGTTTTCGTTGATCAATGATGAGTGGGATTTTATTTTTTAGCGTGTTATCTATATGCTGATGGAGTTCAAGAGCTTTGCTGAGTTCGTCCCTATCTGCCACTTTTTCGAGCGCTTTAAATAGCTCTGTGATATCAGTGAGGCCGACCATGCTGAAGGTTGGTTTCATCTTATGAGCCTGGGCTCGAATCGCTAAGCAATCTTCTGATTGTATAGAAGTCTTTAATTTTCCATACTCTTCATCAAATGTGTCTAAGAATATTTCAAAAATATCTGCTGCATATTCCATATCACCTTCATAGACCTCTTTTAAAAAGCCTATATCAAGTTGATCTGAAAAATCAAATGTTTTGACTTGTCGTTGCATTTGAAAATCGATTTCTACTATTATGATTTAGTGTTTACCTTAAGAAACCCGATTAGATGGCATTTAGTTTGGTAGTTAAGTGCTCAATCCAATGTGCGCTAAAATAAGTTATTCATTAGGAATCGCTGATACACATAAAGGGTCTGTGATTGAAAATATGTTAGCGCAACAATCTACACTAATGCTTGCTTATTTGCCTGGTTTACTCTTGGTTAGTCAGTACTGACTATGCAATGGGCAGTATTGACACCATAAACTAAGAACAATCGTAATAGAATATCCAATTTATCTGCCGAAGTGTATATCAGTAGCAGTAAATTTTTGAAAGACACCATTTTCGGAAACGCTCTATCACTCATTGTATGGGGCAGAACGGGCTCTGGTAACCTTAAATATTTCAAAAAATTTTACTTAGCACTTGACAATGTCGATAAGTACTCTTTTATTTGTCTATATCATTCACATAATTATATCTATATAAGTAAAATTCTACTCTAATTGTACATACGATTTCCTTACTAACAGAAATGTTATTAGAGCTATGAATTATAAAAAGATGAATGACCGGAAGCTTATAGAGCTTTACCTTGAGGGAGATGAAAAGTCTTTCGAAATCCTACTGACAAGACACAGAGAGAAAATTTATACCTCTATTTATCTATTCGTCAAAGATCACGATTTGGCTGAAGATATATTTCAAGAGGTATTTATCAAAATCATTGATACCTTAAGAAAAGGTAAGTATAACCACGAAGGTAAGTTCCTGCAATGGGCTATGCGTATATCGTACAACCTCTGTGTTGATTACTTCAGACGGTCGAAGAGACGCACTAAAGTGTCACCATCGGAAACATTCGATATCTTCGACGTACTCGAGGTCAAGGATGACAATATGGAGGTTCAGATGGTTAAAAACCAAACCTATTCTAAGGTGAAAGAATTGGTTGATATGCTTCCTGCTGAACAAAGAGAGGTGGTTATCTTACGGCACTATGCTGATATGAGCTTTAAAGAAATAGCGGCATTGACAAGAGTAAGTATTAACACGGCTCTTGGTAGGATGAGATATGCACTGATTAATATGAGAAAAATGGTTGAAGAGAATAATCTTCAATTGCAGTCATAATATTAGAATAAGATTATTCATACCTAAGTTGATGGGCTTGTAATATTTTATTACAAGCCCATTTTTTTATTGATCTAATGCAAATTTGAGAATTTCTACAGATCTATAGACCTCCTCGAAGGTATTGTAAAGAGGTACCGGAGAAAACCTAATGATGTCCGGTTCTCGCCAATCACAAATTAAATCGGCCTTTATCAGTCTATCAAAGACTTGTTTACCACTAGCTCTAATCTTAACGGAGAGCTGACATCCACGAGCTTCAGGCTCGAGTGGTGTAACGATTACGATATCTGGATGATTCAGGGTTGTAATTAGATAAGCCAAATATCCTGTGAGTTGGGTAGATTTAGCCCGAAGTAAATCTATACTTGTGCTATCAAAGATGTCAAGTGCACTATGTAGCGAAGCCATATTAAGTTGTGAGGGGGTGCTCATAACCCATGATTCTGCGCCTTTTTCACCTTCGAACTCATCTTTCATCAGGAATTTAGTCTCATTCTTGTTACCCCACCATCCGTGGAGCTTGGGTAAATTGCTCTGATGATGACGAGAATGAACAAACATGCCTGCAATGCTCCCGGGGCCAGCATTCAAATATTTATAGTGGCACCAAGCCGCAAAATCAACACCCCATTTGTGTAAGTTAAGTTTGACATTGCCAATGGCATGTGCTAAATCAAGACCTACGATGCAACCATATTCGTGCCCCACTTGAGAAATAGACTCCATGTCAAAAACTTGGCCCGTACTATAGTTTACACCGCTCAATAAAATGACGGCGGTCTGATCACCATGCGACCTCAATGTTTCGATTATATTCTGATGAGATATTGGCATTCCTTTCTTGTCGGGGTGAATCTTTATCAGCGTAT
>CAZJTO010000133.1:0-7188 GCA_964548935.1 uncultured Saprospiraceae bacterium | reverse complement strand
TACAGTTTTAGCTTATGAAGTGAATAGAAATAGAGGATCTATTTAACGCAAGCTGCTCTATACAATGTGTATAAAATCATGCTGCTATATGGTCGCATGGTTTATTCACGAACCGTGGCAATTTACTACGTCAATCAAACTAAACACGATACCTTCGATCAACCTTATGTCACGAACCCTTCAAGAATACCTCACTCAACGTACGGCTCTTGTCCCAGCAGAGTTAGAGCCCATCTCAGCTTGCTTCAAGCATCTCACTGCCAAGAAGAATGAGATCCTTATTCATCAGGATACATCGTGTAAGCGACTATATTTCATCAACACAGGATGTCTTAGAGTCGTATGTCATAGAGATGATGGACAAGAGTGGACTCGCCAAATAGCTGTAGAACAGGACTTCATCACTATATTCCCAAGCTTCTTGGAGCAGACGCCGTCTGCTTCATATCTCCAGACTGTTGAGGCCAGCGACTTACAATATATATCGTATGACGATTTCACCAGACTGAAATCCATCGTGCCACAATGGGCACAACTCTATCATGATCTCATCGAGCAATCCTATGTCAACAGCATCAGAAGAATCGAAAAGCTAATCACCCTTAATGGTAAGGATCTCTACGAAGAGTTCAAATCACATCATCCTGATCTACTCAACAGGCTCCCCAATAAAATTACTGCCAGCTACCTCGGCATATCACCAGAAACCCTCAGCAGGCTGAAAACTAAAAAATAGCTGACCTTGACATTTGTCAATGTTTTAGACTCTATCGCAGCCTACTTTTGACCACTATAAACAACCGTTATCCGATGGATTATAGAGCGCCCTTGATTACTGCCCTTTTATTGACCATACTGTTTATGGTATCGTGTCAAGACGATTATGCGCCTGTAAGTTATCAGAGCTATCTCAGTACCCATCAATATGCAGTGGGTCAGAGCAATATGACTACTGTAGACACGCTCAGAAACCGACCGATCAAAACGGAAATATGGTATCCCACACAAGACACCACCGGAGCTAATGTCGCTGCCGAATATCCTTTTAAGCTGCCACCTACTTCTCACGATGCACCGATCATCGCTGGGAGCTTGCCACTTATTCTGCTCTCTCATGGCACTGGCGGCAATAGAATCAGTCAGATGTGGCTCGCTTGTGAGTTAGCATCCAGTGGGTACATCGTAGCTGCAGTAGACCATCATGGTAATACGGTGGACCATAAGATCCCCGAGAACTTCGTAACGGTCTGGGATAGACCAATGGATATGAGCTATGCACTTGATGAGTTGCTCAACACATCTCGCTTCCACGCTTCTATTGATACTACGAAGATCGGTATGGCTGGATTTTCGTTGGGTGGCTATACGACGATTGCATTAGCAGGTGGCCAGTTGAATTATGACTTACTAAAAGAATTTTCTCATACCGATGAAGGCCAGATTGAGTTTACCCTACCAGAGTTGGGCGACGTGTCAGCGCTCATCACTCCACAGATCATTGAGCAAGGCAATACCCAGTATAAGAATCTCAAGGACCATCGGATGGCAGCATTCGTTGCCATGGCCCCGGCGATAGGGCAAGGCTTTAATGATCGCAGTCAAATTGCACAGATCAACAATAAGATCCTCATCATCGGTGCACAAGAGGATCAGCGCACTCCAGTTGCCACTAATGCGAAACACTACCATTCCTTGGTTGAAGGATCTATTTACCACGAATTGACCGGGCAAGTGGGTCATTACATCTTTATGAACGAGGCCAAAAATGGCTTGAAGCGACATGCCCCGATTGTATTCAAAGACCATGAGTCCATTGATCGGCAAGCCATACACCAAGAAGTTGCTCAGATGATCCGAAAGTTCTTTGATAAGGAGTTACAGGTAGAGCGATAGTGATGAACGACTCTAACTGTTGTTTTGTAATGAGTACCCGCACAGAATAAGAATGAAAAGCTAATCAGTCGTCAGTACTATTGGCTATGCATTCAAATTATAGGATATAGCTGGGCTCTAACTTTACTGTTTGCTGAGAATAGAGCAATTAATCACCGCATATTTTACGGCGATTATTGATTTTGCGGAGAATAGAATCTATTTTCGCCGCATAATATGCGGAGAATGAGCTCATATATTCATCAAATAGACGAATGGCCCCAGTTTATCTGGTCCATTGAAGCATTTCTCCCTCTATTAACGGAAGTCAGAAATAAGCAGGGAATCCTTACAGGAAAAATGGATGCGATAGGATTCAACTTGCAGAATGAAGCCTTTCTTGAAACACTATCTATGGATGTGATCAAGTCTAGTGAAATAGAGGGCGAAATATTAGACACTCAACAAGTGAGATCGTCAATAGCTAGAAAACTAGGAATAAACATTGGTGGATTAGTAAATAGTGAACGGGACGTCGAGGGCATAGTCGAGATGATGATAGATGCGACACAACATTACAGCACCCCTTTAGATGAAGAGAGACTATACGGTTGGCACTCGGCCTTATTCCCAACAGGTAGAAGTGGAATGACAAAAATAATCGTTGGCAACTGGAGAGATGATTCAACAGGGCCAATGCAAGTGATTTCAGGTCCAATGGGAAAAGAAACTTTACATTATCAAGCACCCGCAGCAGCTACACTTCCAGCTGAAATGCGCGATTTCTTACTTTGGATAAATAGTTCAAATAGAAATGATCCCGTAATAAATGCTGCTATATCGCATCTATGGTTTATCACAATACATCCATTTGAAGACGGCAATGGTAGAATAGCACGAGCAATAACCGATATGATGCTATGTCGATCCGAGAATAGAACTCAACGATTCTATAGCATGTCTTCTCAAATAAAGGAACAGAAAAATAAGTATTATGAAATGCTTGAATCAACTCAAAAAAGAACTTTGGATATCACTGAGTGGTTGGTTTGGTTTCTTGAATGTTTGCTAAAGGCAATCGATTCTTCTTCGACTATAGTACAAAAGATAATAGCAAAGCATACATTTTGGAATGAACATAAGACTGTAGCACTCAATCAAAGACAGATAAAAATCATCGAACTTCTCTTTGGCAATTTCTTTGAAAACTTGACAACGTCCAAATGGGCCAAAATCAATAAATGTTCACAGGATACGGCATTGAGAGATATACAAGATTTAATAGAAAAAAATATTCTTGAAAAATCAATATCCGGAGGTAGAAGTACTAATTACGTATTGATAAATACCAACAGTTAACAGACAATTGAAAAGGAAAGAACTATTTGAATTTGAAGATTTCGGATGGCTGCCAATGGTCATCCGCACGAGCATTACCAATCTGATCATTGTGCTCCATAAGTTTATGGGGACACCACAGGTCATCTCTAAGCTCGTCCTGCGGGTCAGGGATCATCATGATTTTAATCAGATCACCGATCTAGGTTCGGGTTCAGGCGGGCCGATGCCGGAGGTCATCAAATTGATCAGTGCCGACAACCAAGATCATCAGCTGAAGCTCCTACTAACAGACCTCCACCCCAATCCCACATTTGTCGAAGACATCAATAAAAGATCATTAGCCGATGTCAGCTATAGCAGCACATCAGTTGATGCGAGCGACATTGGAGCAGCGCCAACGGGATTAAAGACGATGATCGCCAGCTTCCATCATATGAATCCCACGACGGCTAAACAGATATTACACTCCGCACAAACCAACAAGCAAGCCATACTTATCTATGAAATCGCAAAGAACAGTATCCCCTTTGTTGTTTGGCTGGTACTGTTGCCACTGTCTTTAGTGATCTTGATCATCATGTCATTAGTCATGACCCTATTCGTGCGACCGCTATCCATCGGTCAACTGCTATTGACCTATATCATTCCCATCATACCATTGATCTATGCCTGGGATGGGCAAGCTTCATTGATGAGAACCTATACATTTGATGATATCAACAGTTTGTTAGATGGAGAGCAGCACTCAGGTTATCATTGGGAGATAGATGATGCAACCAATGAGAAAGGCAAAAAAATGGGCTACTATATCATGGGATACCCTGTAACTTAAGTGCTGGATAGCCTATCAAAAGGAGAACATGAATTGCAAAAACTGCGGACTGGATGTACTAGGAGATTATTGCAGTAATTGTGGACAGAAATCTAGTGTCGATAGAATAACGCTATCTCATATCATCAATGAGTTGGTTGAAGGCGTATTTCAAGTAGACAGAGGATTGTTCTATACGCTCATAAGCTTGTTTTCAGAGCCTGGTATAACTATTAAAGCCTATCTGGACGGCAAGAGGAGAATACACTTCAAACCCATTGCGTATCTGCTCACATTCTCGACTCTTTATTTCATCATCACACAATTAACTGGTCAAATTACTTGGCTAGATGACTTCGTTGGAGGGTTTGGCTCAGGAGCATCAGGTGATGCAGAAGTACCACAGATATTAACTTGGTTTGCTAAGAACTATGCATACTCAATCTTACTGCTCATACCAGTGTTTTCCTTCGCCTCATTCATATGTTTCAGAAGATTTGGATACAACTACTTTGAACATTTGGTCATCAACTCTTACGTTACTGGTCAACAAGCTATCATCTACTCATTATTTGCAATTCTCAAAAGGCTTATTGGAGGGGAACTCCTAGAATTGTTACCTGTGATCATAGCTGTCGGTTATACCTTTTGGGTCTTTTGGGAGCTTTTTGATACAGGCAGTCGTGTGAAAGTGGTTCTACGATCTTTGGTAACTTATGTTTTGTTTCTATCCTTGAGCATTGCCATACTGATTCTAATCTTGGGCATTACAGAACTGATATAATTAAAAAGAGACTCACATATGAACTATAGAACACTTGGGAAAACAGGATTTAAAATCTCTGAGGTCAGCTTGGGAACTTGGCAAGTCGGAGGAAAATGGGGCAGCACATTTGATCATGACAATGCAGACCATATCCTCAATCAAGCGATTGACAAGGGCATAAATTTTATCGATACGGCAGATGTGTACTCAAACGGGCTCAGTGAGCGGGCAGTAGGGAAACTCATAAGATCACGCAAGGAGCGGATATACATAGCCACTAAATGCGGTCGATTTATCAATCCGCATACAAATACTGGATATCAAGCAAACGTCCTCAGAGAATATGTGGAGCAAAGTTTACAAAACACGGGGCTGGATTGTATTGACTTGATTCAATTGCACTGTCCGCCACCGGAAGTGTATTATCGACAGGAGATATTTGAAGAATTTGACAAACTCAAAGACGAAGGGAAAATCTTACATCTTGGTGTCAGCGTAGAAAAGGTTGAAGAAGCGCTAAAGGCTATAGAATATCCTAACGTCTCGACGATACAGATCATCTTCAATATGTTCAGACATCGCCCAGCAGAATTACTGTTTCGGGAAGCTCAAAAGCGCAACGTAGGAATAATGGCACGTGTGCCTCTGGCAAGTGGCATGTTAACGGGTAAGTTCAATGCCACCACTGAGTTTACCGATGGAGACCACCGCCACTTCAACCGCCAAGGTGAAGCCTTTGACCAAGGAGAAACTTTTTCCGGGGTAGACTATCAACTCGGTCTTGAGGCCGTTGACCAGATCAGATCGATATTCCCTAATGACATACATCTGGTTAATCTTGCCCTCAAGTGGATCTTAATGTTTCCAGCCGTGAGTTGTGTGATCCCAGGAGTTTCCAAAATAGATCAGCTGCACTCTAATCTTGAGTCATTGAATACTCGCGACCTTACCGATGAGGAAATGAGGTCAGTCAAAGCTTTGTATGACAAGCTTATTAGGCCGTCGGTTCATCATCGCTGGTAGTCTTTACTATGCTGTCTGTATCAGATTAACAGCTGATACTATTCCTTCTTTTATAAATTTGGCTACTATATCTTAATAAGAAATGGATAACATATTGTCCATTATGGTCGTATATTGTATAATTAGATAATATATTGTCCACAATGGGAAAATACAGTATTAACAAACTCCCTTCTGACATCCTACAATCAACAGCTAAGAATGTCGCTTTGATTAGAAAGGAAAAGAACTGGACACAACAGGATTTAGCAATTAAATCTGGCGTATCCTACGGAAGTATCAAGAGGTTTGAGCGCATCGGTCAAATCTCCTTTGAGTCGCTCCTAAAGATTGCTGAAGCGCTTGGCCGACTCGATGACTTCGAACAGCTTCTGTTGCCAAGAGGTGGCAAGAGACTTGAAAAACTATTCGAATCTCAACAATGAAGGGAAGTAAGCGCCTAAATGTATTTATCAAGTTTGACGGTGATGAAATTCTAGTCGGTCAGCTCATACTGGATAACCGCTTGGTTCACTTCAAATATGACGAGGACTTCTTAGATCTTGGGTTGAATTTGTCTCCATTTAAACTGAAGTATAACACTGATATTCAAGTGGCCCTCCCAGATCCTTTTCGCGGCATATTTGGCGTATTTGATGATTCATTGCCAGATGGCTGGGGTATGCTGTTGCTGAATCGAGCATTAGCGAAGAAGGGCCTATCTCTCAATGATATTAATATACTGGATCAACTTGCATATATAGGCGATACAGGCAAAGGGGCACTTATATACAGACCGGCATATGAAGCAGAAGGAAGCTTCAATGATCTAATCGATATCGACAATCTCAAAACCGCCATAGACCAAGTATACTATGGAACGAGCACATCAGTCATTGAAGAACTCCTGTCTCTTGGAGGTTCTTCAGGAGGGGCTAGGCCAAAAGCAAACGTCGGTTATCATAAAGAGACTAATGAACTCATACATGGACAACATATACTACCCGAAGGGTTTGAGCATTGGATCATCAAGTTCCCCAGTTCTGAAGACCCCCGAGACATCGCCAACATAGAGTATGCCTATCATCAAATGGCCCTATCGGCCAATATACCCATGAGCGAATGCAAACTCCTCGAAAGTGAACAGGCCATGCAAGTTTTTGCCACCAAGCGATTTGATAGAATTGGCAATGATCGGGTTCATATGCACTCTCTGGCAGGGCTGAGGCATGACAACTATCGGTTGAGCAGCATGGATTATGGCCATATTATAGATACTGCATATGAATTAGAGCGAACGGCAGTGGCACGGGAGCAGGTGCTTCGCCTTGCTGCTTTTAATATCTATAGTCACAATAGAGATGATCATTCTAAAAACTTCTCTTGGTTAATGGAT
>CAZJTO010000132.1:0-7192 GCA_964548935.1 uncultured Saprospiraceae bacterium | reverse complement strand
GCAGAGTGCCACATCTTCCAGCACTCGTCTTTGATATCATATTTAACAGTATAAGTCCCATCCTGGCCCTTCTCATATCGGGAGTACTTGTCAATAGACGGTATGAGTGGATTGCCATTTTTGTAATCATAGATCTGAGCAGTCTTGAGTTTCACCTCATCTATGCCGATATCTTTTGCAAGCTTATAAACCTGTGGTATCTGGTGTTCATTGGGCTGAACCACGAGATACTGAAAGATGACATAGGGTTTATGGCTCTTGAGTTTGCGCTTCCATTTCACAATATTTCGGGCACCGGCTAATACATTATCCAGCTTGCCTTCGATGCGATACTGTTCATAGGTTTCTTGAGTGGTGCCATCAATAGAAATGATCAACCGGTCAAGGCCAGACTCCACTGTTTTACGAGCATTTTCATCATTGAGGAAGTGCCCATTGGTGGAGGTGATCGTATAAATATTTTTGTCCGAGGCGTGCGACACCATCTCCAAGAAGTCAGGATTGAGGTATGGTTCTCCCTGAAAGTAGAAGATCAAGTATATCAGGGTGTCGTAGCACTGATCTATGACCGATCTGAAGAAGTCGGACTCCAAACGCCCTGTCGGTCGGGTGAAAGATCGCAAGCCACTGGGGCACTCGGGGCATCTGAGATTACAGGCTGTTGTAGGCTCAATAGACAGTGTCATTGGGACACCCTGAATTGAGGGGGCTTTCTTCCAACGCATTAGATAAAATGACCCTAAGAGCTTTATGGCATTGATTAGTTTGGGCAAGCTAAGCTTAGCACAAAAATTGAATATGTCATATAATTTTGCTGTCATAGCGCACGCCATATGCTTTATGGCTGTAAGGTCTTAGTTTTGTGCTATAATTTAGTAGAATCATGGCATTCTTGTGGTGGCGTAAGAAAAAAGTTCAGGAAGACATTATGAAGTATTTAGTCGTGGGATTAGGAAATATGGGGGCTGACTATGACGACACACGTCACAACATCGGATTTGAAGTGGTAGATCATATGGCTGCTGCCAAGGAGGCCAAATGGAAGCATGAGACCCTGGGAGACCTCAGCACGATAAAGCATAAGGGTCGAACGATCTTGCTGCTTAAGCCATCGACGTATATGAATCTTAGCGGAAAGGCCATCAATCACTGGATGCAGAAGGAAAAGATTCCGATAGACAGAGTATTGGTCATAGTCGATGATCTCAATATTAGCTTTGGGCAAGTCAGGCTGCGGGGCAAGGGCTCAGATGGTGGGCATAATGGCCTCAAAGACATTAACCAGCGATTGGGTAGCAATTATGCGAGGCTCCGAGTAGGTATCGGCAGTGATTTTTACAAAGGCCAACAAGTAAACTTCGTCTTAGGGAAATGGACGGATACGGAGCGATCCGAATTAAAAGATATACTCCCTAATTGCGCAAAAGCTGCCCTGAGTTTTTGCAGTATTGGATTGAGCCATACCATGAGCCAGTTTAATCGGTAATTGCACGGGAAATCATAGCTCCTAGCTGATCCAGCTCCCCTTCTTCTAGAAAATGGAAGTTCTTTCTTCCGCGCAGATTATTCATCAAATATTCTTGCTCTGTCTGTCCTGGCGTCGGAATTAAGATGCAATTCTTGTTGAGATTAGCCATATCCATGATGGTCGTATAGCCTGATCGAGCGATGATGAGTGTAGAGTGGTTTATGATTTGATTGAGCTTGCCAACAGAAACAAGGTCGTGTACTTCATCTGCCACTCTAAATGGCCTTTCCGCCTTTTTTTGGGACGTTCCTCTGACCCAGGCGATCTTCCAACTCGTATCCTTAAAATAGGTACATAGTCTTTGTTCTATACGGCTACGCTGTGGCTCTGGGCCTGAAAGCACGATCGCTATATCGTGAGTATGAGTTTTGTCCAGCCGGGACAATCTACTCAGTGGTCCGATGTATTGATAAGAACTAATACCAGCCGAGTCCGCCAGATTTCCAGACAATCTGAGCTGTTTTGACTCATAGTCAGGTATCCAGCATTCGTCAAAGGCATTAACGAAGTACTTGTTAGACTTTGTACCAAGGACCGATGCGATCTTGAGATCAGCTTGTATCTGCAATTGGTGGGCGATGATGACACTTTTTATGCGCTTATCTCTGCAGCCTAATCGGTGATCACTGATGATCATACTCAGCTTGAACCGATCGACTATTTCTGAGGTGAGGGACATCTCCTGACTGATTGCACTGATCATTTTGGGCGTTTGTTTGATCATACCCCACAGAAAATGTTTGTCTTTATAATGTATGTTATGGGGCTGTAAGACGACATAGGATAATTGAGGAAACTCTTGGACTAACAGTTCCAAGGCGTCACCGTCTGACCCTAATAAGATATCGTTATGACGTGATAATACTCTGATGATTGGGATGCACCGAGCAGCATGACCTAGGCCCCAGTTGAGCGGGGCGATGAGTATTCGTTGACCTCTGATCTCCTGTAAGAATGACAGGTCATTCATCGCATTATGACATTCTTATTTCGTCGTCATTTTGATCGTAGAACTTATACTGATTAAAGGCAAACTCTGTGTTGGTAATGATCTTGAGCCACTTGCTATACTTCATCCACCATTTCATCCTCAGACTTGGAAACCCTTCTTTCAAGTAAGATTGCACGTATGGGTGCGCTTCAAGAGTGATCTTAGATTTAGGACGGGAGTTACAGATGTTGTTGAGATCTCTCTCGATCTCATCTGAGATCAATAGACTTGGAGTCACCTTGCCCGTACCATTACACGACGAGCAAACCTCTGCTGTAGAGATATTTACTTCAGGTCTGGTTCGCTGACGAGTCACCTGCATGAGACCAAACTTGGTCAGGGGTAAAATGGTATGTTGAGCGCGGTCATTGATCATATGTTTTTTGAATTCTCGCAGAAGCCGGGCCTTGTTTTCTGGCGCTTTCATATCGATGAAATCGATGATTACGATTCCCCCGAGGTCACGTAGTTTCATCTGTCGTGCGATTTCCTGGGCCGCTTCGAGATTGACTTGTATGGCGGCCGTTTCTTGATCCACTTTTTTCATTTTGGGACCACTGTTGACATCCACTACATGCATGGCCTCGGTGTGCTCGATCACGAGATATGCACCACTGCGCATCGTATAAGTCTTGCCAAATGATGATTTAATCTGACGAGTTACGCCGTAGTGATCGAATATGTTGCGCTTGCCTTTGTAGAGGTCGAGTATCTTGGCTTTGTCCTTGTCGAAGCCCGTAAGATACTCCTTCATGTTAGCGTAGGTATCCTGCTTGTTGACAACAACTCGATTAAACGAGTCATTGATCAAGTCCCGCATAATTGTTTCGGTCTTATCAAGTTCCTTGAGGACCTTTTGGTATCGCTGGGCACCTCTCATCTTTTGGAAGATCTGGTCCCACTTAGCCAATAATGATAGGATGTCTTCGTGAATATCGGCGACCTTCTTGCCTTCAGCAGCTGTTCTGACGATGACACCGAAGTTTTTGGGCTTAATGCTCTCAGTTACTTTCTTAAGTCTTGTCCGTTCTTCTTCAGAGGAGAGCTTCTTGGATACGGCTACTATATTTTTAAATGGGCTAAGTACAACATAACGTCCAGGTATCGTGATCTCACAGCTGAGGCGAGGACCCTTTGTAGAGATCGGTTCTTTTAAGACCTGTACTAATAAAAAGTCTCCTTTCTTGAGCACCTTGTCAATGCTTCCTCGCTTGTCAATCTCTGGTGGTATCCCAAAGTTGTCTAATAAAGACTTGTTTCTTTTCTTCTTGGTAGTTTCTTTGGTGTACTTGATTACAGACGATAGTGTAGGTCCACAGTCGGTATAATGCAGAAATGCGTCTCTTGGGTGACCGATTTCAACAAATGCGGCATTTAAGCCCGGCATCGTTTTTTTAATCTTTCCCAAGAAGACGTCGCCAACATTAAAGGCGCTTCCGGAATTTTCTTGATGCAGTTCTACTAACCTTCTATCTTCCAGCAAGGCTATGTCAACGGATTCGTCTGTCGACTGGATAATTAATTCTTTCTCCACAATATTCTTTTCTCTTGAAGCACAGTTGCCTCAAGCAGTTAAAACAATTACAGAGAGATATTAGAGATAATGAGAGATCGCGAACAGTGAATGTAGTCTTCCTATTCTGCTTACAAAGCGGTGAAGAAAGTAACTCCATACGGAGTTACTATATTATTTTTTCTTCTTGTGTCTATTCTTTCTTAGTCTCTTCTTACGCTTGTGCGTACTAATTTTATGACGTTTTCTTTTTTTACCGCAAGGCATAAAAACTATATTTTTGATTCACATTTAGCCCTAAACTGCTCTGCTGTTGATAACTCTCCGAGTTTAGTATAGAGCTCCATCGAAAGACAATTTGTCATCCTATTATTAGGGTCTAACTCGGCAGCTTTTTGCAATCTTACTTGCGCTCTATCAAGCTGATTAGTTTGGAGTGCAAATTTCGCTAGATTATTCATGACAGGCACGTTTTCGGGGTAATTATTATTAAGTTTTAACAAAATCTGAATTCCTTTCATTGGATTTTGTTGTTCGGGGTGATTGGCAAATAATATTCCTCGATTTAGCTCATGGTCAATATTATCAGGGTCCAATGAAATTGCGTTTTCGAGACATTCTATGGCCCTCTCTTTACAAAACGCACTTTTCTTTGCCTCTGTCTCCTCAGATATTCCTCTAGCGTAGGTCGTAGCAGCTATAGACCATGACTCTGCTTCTTCGGTTGCTTCGGCAACCTGTTCGGCAGCAGATCCTGCTAGGGCATATTGACCATATCTGTACCACGTGCCGGATAATTCTTTGAGCGATTCTATTTTAGAGATGGTGTCACGAGCTTCTCTTATCCGTGACTCCAATATTTGTATAGAGGCTCTCTGGTCACTGGACAGTTCTTTGAGGACATCTCTTTGGATGATGCTGACGTCGGTACTTGTGCTGTTTAAGGCTCTTACTTTTTCTTTAGCTATTAAGGCATCAGGCTTAGTTGAAAAGCCAAAAAATAAAATAGCTAACAATACACATGCTCCAGCGATTGTCAACTTTTGAAAGGTATTCATGATAATGTTTATGCTGTTTCTTCGTCTGGCAATGCGGAGACATTACCCTTGACTTGATCCATAAACACCTTAGCAGGCTTAAAAGATGGGATATAATGTTCAGGAATTTCTAGAGCGACGTTCTTTTTGATGTGTCGACCGATTTTCTTTGCTCTCTTTTTGATTACAAATGACCCAAAGCCACGTATGTATACGTTCTCACCACCGGTGAGTGTACCTTTTACTTCGGTAAAAAAAGTCTCTAGGGCAACGAGTACATCAACCTTAGGAACTCCCGTTTTTTCCGCTATTGTATTGACAAGATCTGCTTTGCGCATATGTTATAAAGTCTTGGTATATAACTACTTATGTTAGTAGGTAGAGGCTCAAATTTCGCAATTTTATTCAGTTCTAATAATTATTTGAGTCTTTTTCGGAGCGGGAAGCACTAAGAATTGTGATTGCAACGCACATATTTGTTCGTCGTAGAGCTTCTTTTTATTCATTCTCACTAGTTAATTGACTTATCTTGGCGAGCTTAAAATAGCGATATATGATTTACTCAATGACAGGATATGGTAAAGCAGAAGGAGAATATGGTGGTCGTCATTATCGAGTAGATATCAGGACTCTCAATGGAAAATCAACCGATGTCCGTATGAAAGTGCCTAACCACTTTAAGTCCAAAGAAATTCAATTGCGAGCGCAAGTCCTAGAGCAGGCATACCGGGGAAAGATAGATGTGAGTATACAAACTGTGACTACAGAAGCTGGACCTGTTGATCATGGATTAAATATGCCTCTTGTGGAGAGATATTATGATCAACTAAAGGAATTTGCTGATCGAAAACATATGCCTCCACAGGATTTTTTGCAGACGATTATCCGTATTCCTAATGTGATTACCTCTCAGGATGAGGAAATTACTGACGAAGAGTGGGCATTTGTCAAACAGATCATGGACCAAGCGCTGAAGGAGTTAGGAACTTTCAGAAAGGCTGAAGGAAAATCCCTATCGGACGATCTTACGGCTCGAGTCAAGAGCATCATGGACCTGCAGACACAAGTCGCCCCATATGAAGAAGAACGAAAAACACTACTTCAGGAACGCCTGCTCAAACAGATTAGCGATTATCAAAACAACGAGAAGGTCGATAAAAATCGATTAGAGCAGGAGGTCATCTATTATCTCGAGAAATTAGATATCCATGAAGAGAAAGTAAGATTGCATCAACATTGCGAATACTTCTTGCAAGAGCTCAACTCGGGCCAAGATCAAATGGGTAAAAAATTGAATTTTATTTCGCAAGAAATGGGGCGGGAGATCAATACCCTAGGGTCCAAAGCTCAACAGAGTGATATACAGCGGATAGTTGTAAAAATGAAAGTTGAGCTCGACCAAATCAAGGAACAGCTGGCTAATGTGCTTTAAGTGGAGATAGTATATATTTGGAAATAGATAAGCTTGCTATTGCCATGACAACATCTATAACTAACGGTATAAAGGTTAGTGTCACAACTCAGTTTGAGCCGAGGCACTCGAGCCCTGCACATGGTAAACATGTCCATAGCTATCACATCACTATCGAAAACAATAGTGACGAAACTGTTCAGCTGTTGACGCGACATTGGATTATTATGGATTCAGATCTCAACATTAGAGAGGTCCGAGGTGAAGGTGTCATCGGTGAGCAACCGATTATACCACCTGGAGGCTCGCATAGCTACAGCTCATGGACGCCTCTTAAGACCCCAATCGGAAAAATGTCTGGTTCTTATCAGATGAGGACATTATCCAATCACTCATTATTTGACGTGAGAGTGCCAGTCTTTGTGTTGTCGACCAACGGTGTAAACAATTAACTTAATGATATACCCTACAATCTATTTGTGATTGTAAAAAAAGAGAATAAATTTGCACTCCTTTCTGAAATGAGGCTGCGAAGCTAAATATCAGATATAAGCGTGGAAGGTACCTTAGCTCAGTTGGTAGAGCACAGGACTGAAAATCCTGGTGTCCCTGGTTCGATTCCTGGAGGTACCACAACTTATAAGAAGAGCTCAGCATTTGCTGGGCTTTTTTTATGCCTTAAATGGAGGTTGGGAGTATTGAGCTCAAGGCA
>CAZJTO010000131.1:0-7193 GCA_964548935.1 uncultured Saprospiraceae bacterium | reverse complement strand
GTATAGTAGAGAATATACCATTGTTTTCTTGCCAGAGCTCTCTATCTCTAATATTGATATCACCATTTAGGTCATAGTCCTCAAAGAAGTAGCTACTATTGAGCCCATTGGCGTCTATCCAAAGGTTTAGATCTCTCACATTGATATCTATGATAGAAGAGACCTCAGTATCTACATCTCCATTGCCCGCTGCCATGACATATACTCCATTGGACAATTCTTTTTGACCGTCTCCAATAATCTCTCTGAATGAATCTTCCTGCGAGAAATCATACGTGACTTGTCCTCCTCGAACTGTTAACATGGTAGGGCTCATCACTGGGAGGTGGTTTCTATGCTCAATCACTACAAAGAACTCACGATCTTCCACCTCTGTGAGATCTGGTTCCTGTATCATTTCTATCGTCCCGTCTTCATGAAGCAGCCCTGCCCCTCTCCAGAATGTCGACGGTCTTAACTCATTAGCTCTTAGGCTTACAAGAACCCAGTCAACTACTGAATCATCATATAGATCGCGCTCTGAAACACCTACCCCTTCCTCTCCATCATAGAACCAAGGAGATTGGTTATATGGTTGGCCAGAAGGGAACGGCTCTCCAAAGAATGTAGTTGGTCGTTGACCAGGAAGATAGCCTAAGTCGTTTAGGGTAGTGTTCATGAGATCGTCATCTACATCGTATGGCCCCTCCAGAATTACTCTTAGATCAAAAATCCCTGAGCTGAATGTCTCAGACGCCATCTGACATTCCATTCCTGGTACGGTGACGGGGACTTCATCTATGCATCCATCAGCATTTTGTACGAACAATGTATATTGACCAGAATCTAAATTGTTAAACAATCCAAATGGAAAGAAATTTATTCCATCAATGCTAAATGAAAATCCCACTGATGGTGCATCAAAGATTATAGCTCCATTATTATTATCTGGGCACGAAGATGGCACCACAGTAGGCGCCTCTGCCATAAATGTATCACACATATCACTGGTGTCGCACATCTCTTGATCTATATCTACCTCTGTAGTTATGCTACATCCAAAGGCGTTAGTCACTTCTAAAGTAAATGCCGGGACTCCAGAACCTGTTGTTGGCGCTAGCCCTCCAAAGATTGCATTTAAGCCTTCTTGAGTTGTTATGCCTCCATCGATACTAAAGACAAATTCTTCCGTTGTTGTCGAACTGACTGAAATAATTCCGTCATCCATGTCGCATGTAGCATCAGTAGTACTGACTGTAAAGTCCGCCACGCTTACTCCACAATCCGGGTCATCACAATCCGTAAGTCCATCGCCATCATCATCGATGCCGTTATCACAGATCTCTGGCCCCTGATTGCAAACTGGATCTTCTAAAGTTATCTGCTGAGCAAATTGGCAGCCTCCTCCTGTTTCTACCAATACTGAATAGTCTCCTGAAATCAGATTGGAGAATATCGCAGAAGTTTGGAAAGTGGCACCATTGTCAATACTATAGTTATATGCTATTCCGTCTTGCTGACCTGTTATTGATATTGATCCAGTCATAGGACCATCACAAGTCACTTGGCCTACAGAAATAGTTAAATCAGCTATACCACAATCTGGATCATCGCAATCGGTCAATCCATCTCCATCATCATCTATACCGTTGTCACAGATCTCTACTGTTGGCCCACCATCACAGGTCGGTGTGCTAAGGCTGGCAAAGCTAGTAAACTCACAGCCATCTGCAGTGCTCACTACAATATCATAACTTCCGGCAACAAGTCCTGTAAATGTAGAACTAGCCTGAAAAGTCTGGCCATTGTCTATGCTATATGTATATATGACTCCAGCCAATTGGCCGCCAATAACAATGCTTCCCGTCATCGGCCCGTCACAGGTTATGTCTTGAGTCGTTATCGTCAATGCTGTAGTTCCTCCATCTGGATCATCACAGTCGATTAATCCATCTCCATCATCATCTATGCCATTGCCAAATATTTCGGATGACGCTGTCCCACCATCACAGTTCGGTATACTAAGAGTAGCAACACTAGTATACTCACAACCATCTGCGGTACGCACTACAATGTCATAACTTCCGGCAACAAGCCCTGTAATTAGGGAGCTAGGCTGAAAAGTCTGTCCGTTATCTATACTATATGTATATACTACTCCAGCCAATTGGCCGCCAATAGCAATGCTTCCCGTCATCGGCCCATCACAGGTAACATCCTGTGTCGTTATCGTCAGAGCTGTGGTTCCTCCATCTGGATCATCGCAGTCGATCAATCCATCTCCGTCATCATCTATGCCATTGCCAAATATTTCGGACGACGCTGTTCCGCCATCGCAGTTTGGTGAATCAAGAACTACAGCTTGAGAAAATGCACAAATAGGACTAGAGCCAGAACCCGTACTTGCCGATACAAGATAGCTACCAGCCAGCAGGCCGCTAAAAAGAGGGCTAGACTGAGATTGTCCCCCATCTAAACTGTATACATAAGTTATTCCAACTACTTGCCCACTTACCGTTATAGAACCTGTCATGTCTCCTATACAAGTTATTTCGTCCACTACAACAGATAGTTCTATTACCCCACAATCTGGGTCATCACAATCTGTCAATCCATCTCCATCATCATCTATGCCGTTGTCACAGATTTCTCCTGACATTCCTCCACCACAGTTCGGTGATTCAAGAACTACAGCTTGAGAAAATTGACAGCCCACCTCAGTGTTCACAATTATTAAGTAGCTACCTGCCACAACATTATTGAATATTGGGCTTGCTTGAAAACTGACCCCAGCATCGATGCTATAAGTATATTCTACTCCTGATAATTGACCGTCTATTGTAATCGATCCAGTCATTGGTCCATTACAGGTGATTTCTTCAACTGTCACTACAAAATCTGTTACTCCACAGTCAGGATCATCACAGTCTGTTAGTCCATCTCCATCATCATCTAAACCATTGTCGCAGATCTCCGATGGGTCGCAGATAGAATCAACGACTATTACCTCATCAAACTCACAACCCATATCTGATCTCACAATTACCGAGTATTGACCAGCTGGCAAGCCTGTTATTATTGGATTATTTTGGAATGTGAAGCCGCCATCTGCACTATATGTATAGCTGATGTTTGGGGCTTGACCTCCAATTATAATACTGCCAGAGTTGAGGCTATCGCATGTTACAGAGTTGACTGTAATCGCTCCAGCGAAACCTGATAGTCCACAATCTGGGTCCTCGCAATCCGTCAGTCCATCTCCATCATCATCTATACCGTTGCTGCAAAATTCTGCACACCCACCAACAGAGTTAACAAGTGCAAAATCCTCAAAAATGCAGCCGTCAAGAGTCCTTACTAAAATAGGGTAAGCACCTGGAGATACATTGTTGAACCTAGAGTCAGATTGGAACGTCTGTCCTCCATCTATACTATATTGATAGCTTAAGCCCTCTAATGCGCCATTTATGATTATACTACCATTAGTTCGTGTTGGGCAAGTAGGGTCGTTGATGACGACTCTTCCTTCAAATCCAAGTACTCCACAATCTTCATCCATACAATCTACTAGGCCATCTCCATCATTGTCGAGTCCATCAGAGCAGATTTCTACGCAGCCTCCTTCTGCTATTTCAAAATCTACTGTTATACTGCACACCCCGCTTGAAGTGATTGACAAGGTATATTCTCCAGGCTCTAATCCTCCAAAGCTAGGATTGAACTGAGCCGGCCCCATATTTATAGAATATTGAAATTGATCTGAGTCAAGCTCTCCTGTGATACGTATCGATCCTCTATTTTCTGGACAGGTTGTTTCATTGACCACAACAAATTGAGATGCTGTAGACTCCAGAGATTCTAATAAGATAAACCCACAATCCGGGTCACTACAGTCAACTAGGCCATCTCCATCATTGTCGATACCATCACTACAGAAGGTAGCGCTAGCCTCACTAGCGGCACACATACTGCTAAGCGCTTGGTGACATTGACTATCTGCACAATCGACTAATCCGTCAAAATCATTATCCAATCCGTCAGCACAAGCTTCGGCTGTTGCTTCAGCACATATTATGAATCGCTGACAAACCTCTTCTTGGCAGTCAATCAGACCATCCCCATCATTATCAATTCCGTCCAGACAGGTAAATACATTGTTTTCCATACAAGAAGAGGCCCCTGCACAAGAATCGTCCATACAATCAATCAGACCATCTCTATCGTTGTCGATGCCATCATTACAGATTTCATCTTGTTCAAAACAAATATTGAAAACAAAGCAATCAGGATCATTACAATCGATCAGACCATCTCCGTCATTGTCAAATAAATCATTACAAGCAACAAATGACCGCTCATTACATATCTCGAGTAATTGACAATCTTCATCAGCACAGTCAACTAGTCCATCGTCGTCATTGTCAAGACCATCTGTACAGAGGTTTATTGAGTTTTCAAATTGCTGGCAGCTGAAATCGTCATCAGGTAGTGCCTTTGTAGCACGACCAGGTAGATCTATATCTGCACATATGTCGTGATTGGTAATGCAGTTACCTACGATAAAAAGGTTAGAGCTGCCTAGTTCAATGATATCCAAATCCAAGAAATCTGGACTAGTTGGATCTGTAACTTCTGCAACTAGAGTATGAACTCTATATACCCCTGGCTCTGTTACAAAGAATGTCCGAGGCCCAATACTCAAATCGATGACCACTAAATCCTCATTAGTCAGTAGGTATATAATATCAAAGGTGCCTTGAGTATTCACCATAGTATTAGGCTCAGTAAATATCTCATACTGGCCATTAACTGCACATATTTTTTGAGGTTCTACAGGATATCCAGATTCTATATCACATTCTGGACAGAATATAGGAGTCACGGTGAATGTCTCTATTAAGGTACATCCGACAGCATCAACAGCTGTAACGGTATATGTTGTTTCAATATCAGGAGAAACGTTTTGAACAGGACCATCGGGCAATCCATTATCCCAAGTGTAGGATATAGGCGCTGTTCCAAAGGTCATATCAGCTACTATAGTAGCAGAGTCTGGGACATTTTGACAAAATGTGTCGTCGCCTGTAACTGTTAAGTTTAGGGTCTCAGGACAACATGCAGGATCAACGTCAATGGTAATGCTCGCTGAAGCTTGACATCCGTTAGCGTCTGTGACTGTGGCTGTAAAAGTAGTTATCTCTGTGGGTGCCACCGTCTTTTCTGCGCCTATGCCTAAATTATTATCAAATTCAAATGTAAATGGAGCAGTTCCTCCTACGGCACTTGCCGTTAAATCAGCTGTCTGTCCTAAGTTTGAACATACGATCGTCATGTCAGCAATTAGATTTATGCCAACCATTGGTATAATCTGTATGCCGCAGCTCACTAATGAAGCTATCTCAGTCGCTGTCGATAGCGCAGGAGAGTTAAACTCAATCGGAATATATTGTCTCGGTAATGTACATCCATCAAATGTCGCACTACACACAGGATCTAAAGTCACATTGTCAAAGTCTCCTCCTGGAGAGGCATATAAAGCCAACCTGCGTGCTTCGGCCTGAACTGTCGCTCCTACAACAGTAACATTTGCATTGTAGGGTTGCCCTTTCAAAGCATCGATCGCCGTAAAAGGGTCAATCTGTGAACAGTTAACGAAGGCTCCTGGGCCTTCGCACTCCAAACCTGTAAAGGCATCACTGAAGATGACAATCTCTAATTCATTATCTTGAATGTGATCAAGTCGTCCGTCGTCAATAAATACTCTTGCGCTATCTATTGCGGCATTAAGGTCATCACCTCCTGATGGGCACGGCTGCGTGACACAGAATTGCCTCTGTACGTTATTAATTTGTTGACCAACAGCAAAATCAAATTCTACTGATACTTCCTGTCCAAAACTGCCACCATAGTGCATGACCGCTACTCGCGCCATAGGACAGTTATCCTGAATGCTTGCAATGGTAGCGACGATAGTCTGCTCAAATAAAGCATACTCCGCAGTACTTATACTCTGTGAATTATCTATCACGAATAAGACATCCGAAAAAATCGTATCGTTAACACAGTTCTGGGTCGAAGCGCTTCTGAAAGTAGATAGTACTAACAAAAGGGCATAGGCGATTAAGCGTAAAGTTTTCATCATTTACAACATAAATAGATCAATAGAATAGAGCTCTGACATAGGGCCAGGCTTCAATCTGCGGGATGAGACTTTACAAAGGTAGCATAATACATATTATAAAATAATGTAATATGATCTTTTTTTTGACTTTCTTGGATTTTAACTTATCAACTGATGCTTCAACTCGGTTGAATATACTTGTTGAAACACATCAATTTTCCAATAAATCAGCAGTATATACGTCAATTTGCGACGTTTTGATAGGGGGTGATATTATCCTAAAATGGAAAGACTATCATCAACACTTTTGTGCGTTGTGACAGATAATACTTGGAACTTAGGATAGGATCTTAGCTTAGGCGAGATTTAATTAATCCCTGGGCAGGTGGCTACAACATGGTTATAATAATACCTTGTTGAAATGTGTCCATTATGCACTACGACAGTGTGTTATCCACAACCATCATGAATTACTACAAATAGACACTTGTAGTATTTATATCCTTATAAACCGGAATGATTATTTAGCTCAGGCGTAACTTAATACGCTTTCTGATAGCTACTACTTGATTGGGTCGCACTTGTTGAAGGTGCCCATTATTCATTATATCAGTGTTATCCACCTCTATTATGAAGTTACTACAATAGACATTCGTAGTACTTAATTCATTTGTAGCTGACAAGAAATGGTTGTCATCGAAGACTTTGTGCGGTTTAGCGGATAATCCTTTAAACTCAGCAGTAGTTCTTTCTACTATCGTTTCATGAGACTGATACGATGAAAAATAATACGGAACTTGAGCATATTCTTTTAGAATTTCGCCTTTTTTATCGTAATCAGCAAGCACTGCTACGCCATTAATCAATATAATATCGGTATAAACATCTTCTGCTCCTGTTGCACTGTTGACAGAAGATAAAGTGATTATGACTGACGCTAAAAGACCTAATAAAACCTTCTTTAAGCTCATGGTGAAGTTTTGAATGAAGTTAGTGTGTATTGTTAATTCGCTGTTAAGACGTCAAATTACCCTATATATCACATTTTTTCAACGCCTAATTTGCAAAATTAGTGTAAGCTACTGTTCAAAAG
>CAZJTO010000130.1:0-7227 GCA_964548935.1 uncultured Saprospiraceae bacterium | reverse complement strand
AGTGTGTACGCATGCTACACTCACCATCATGAAAGGCTTAGGACACTTCTGCCAGCTCGGCAGTCCCGAGGTATGGAGTGAGCATGTGCTCAAGTTTTATGGGAACCTTCCGACGGAGCGAATCTAATCAAGGTAGGATAGCTATGATTTCGTCACATTTTTTGGTCAAAAAATCCGCCAAAACCTAAGCTGTGGTAATATCTCGCAGGAATTGTCATTCGCTGCTATAGATATGTCACCCCTTTGGGGTTAATCGATTGACTAATCTCCTATAGCTGAGAACGTTAGGACTATTTAGACTCCTCCTTTCGTCGTAGAGAAAAAGAGTTATGGACTTGATCAAGGCTTCCAATAAAGCCTAACCGCGAAACTGTACAAAACTTAAAAAGGATAGTTAATAGCAAAATTGACATTGCCGATACGAGTATTAAAATCTCCATCGGTCAGTACGAAATGGGACCCCGTCTCAGGGTTAGGGAATGGATTGCGCAGTTTATATCCAAAATCAAATCTGAAGATGAAATAGTCAAAATCTAAACGGACTCCCCACCCTGAAGATACTGCCACCTGATCTAAAAACCCTGAAGAGAACTGTGCCCCCGGTCTCGAAGGGTCATCATCGAGAACCCAGACATTTCCTCCATCCAAGAACACCGCTCCCTCGAAGTACCAAAATAAATCAAAACGATACTCGAGATTGAATTCCAACTTAATATCTCCAGATTGAAAGAAGGCTGTATCGTCCAGTCGTTGCTCTTGAAATGATCCTGGCCCTAACTCTCGCAATTGCCAGCCTCGAATACTATTAGGACCACCAGAATAAAACTGCTTAATAAAGGGAACAGCATCATCTCCAGCATATGGTGTGATCAAACCGGCATTAAACCGAGCGGCAAAGCTGGAGCGCTGCTTCACTCGCTTGGTATACCTGAGGTCTCCCTCCAGTCGGATGAATTCTGAAAACTCCAATGAGCCAAGCTGCCAATCGTCGTCAAAAGGACTGAAGGCGTTGACCAAGCGATTGACTATGATATTCTCTAATCCAGACAATTCAAAATTGCCGCTGAAAAACAGCTTGTCACCTCGGACCGTCTCTTTTAACTGCTTAAATATGGAAAACTCCCTGAAGAAAAACCCCGTAATTAAGTAAGGATCAAAACTACGTGCAAGTAGCGGATTATCAGCTAGGATCTCCTCTTCAAAGATTTCTTGGATGTCTGTGTCGATCAGGTTAATACCGATCTGCTTAACGGTATACTTGAGTCTTGGATTAGGCTGAAAGTTGTACGTCCACGATGCATCAAAATTAAAGAGCTCATAGAAATTAAATATACTTGTATAGCCCCCACTCAAGTCCACGGTTGTTGTACCGTTGGCATTGATATTCTCCAGTGCATGATCCGAAACCAACCCTACTCGATTCAAGAAATTAGAAATCTTAAATACGTCCACCACCTTAGGGATATCGAAGGTATTGCTCAGCTGTAAACTCTCAGTATTAGTGATTGCCCCACTGAGATCAGGAAACTCTGGGAAGTTATATTCTAGGGTTCCCTCAGCGCTGATGGTATGTCTTATGGCGCGATTCCTAAAGTTTCTATTGGTAAAGGCTAGATTGCCAGAGAAGCCAAATAGGTTTTGTCGATTGAGCGTATTGATAGCAGAATAGAAAAAGTTAATACCAGAATTTACGACCCACTTGTTCTGAAATGGACTGAGGTAAACATTGTAATTATACAACTCGGAGCTGTCTGGGTTTACATAAGAGTCAATCACGGCAAATCGATATGGAGCTAATCTCGATAGATTGAGATTCATCTTCGTTTCACGACTTTTATTAAACAGTTCTCCCCTGCCTATGGGAATAATATCGTCAATCGCTTTTGGGGTGACTACAAATTGATTTGACTTAGAGAAGTACTTCTTTTGTTGTAGGGTATCGACTCTTTCAATAAGAGGCTGAGTGGCTCTGTTATGCTCGGTATAGATGTTGATATCTCCTATCCGATATCGAGTGTGCGCTTCCTTTCCTGGAGGATTGTGTACATATATGGTCGCATCCACTTCATAACCGATGCTATCGCCTACCACATCAATATAGTTCGCATTGAAGTCTGCATACCCTTCATTCTTAAGGATTTGCACCATTCGTACTTTTTCTGCCTCAAACGACCCTGCTTCGAGTGGCTCTCCTGCGGCAACCTCAATGCCTTCATCATATTGCCCCATAATCACTTGCATGGTACTGTCTTCAAACTTGTGTTTGAAACTACGCACATACATCCTGGGACCGAGGTCTATGGTATAAATGACCTCTACTTTCTTCTCACTCTTCTTATGAGGTACTTCTTGATAATCTACCTGTGCTTCAAAAAACCCTTCTTTATTTCGTAGGATTTTTACGAATGCTTCAACACTCTCAAGTGTACGCACTCGATCAAATACGGTAAGGGGTTTCCCATATGTCCGTGGGTTGAGAATGTTTTTTCTGATAGGTTCTTGCTTGACTGCATTTTTCAGGTCTTCTCGGATCCGATTTACGGGCACTCGCTTATCCTCGGTTATGATTTTAAACGAGTTCCTATTGAGAGCATATTCATCGTCCGCAAGCTTGCGTGTCCCACTACATGAAGCCAAAATAGACAGCATAAATAGGATAACCCCTATTTTCACGACATGAAGCGTGCTATGATCAGCTGCGTATAATGATTTTCTATCCATGCTCACAAAGTCGAAAATAAAATTGCTTCAGTCCTTGAGACTGAAAAAGTATAGACAAAAATATAATATATTCCTCGTTGAAGGTCATAAGTCCGTTGTAAGTCTATTCAAGCAATCCAAGTTTAGTATTAGCCAAATATATGCGACCTCTCAGTGGCAACACAATCATGGAATACCATTATACGAGGAGATAACCACTATCAGTGAATCTACTGATCTCAAAAAAATCAGTGATCATAAATCTACACCTGAAGTCATCGCTGCAGTAGAGCTACCTCATCCTACGAATGGCCATATTCCATCAATAGAACGTGCGATCTATCTAGATGATGTACAAGACCCTGGCAATGTTGGAGCAATAATCAGGATAGCAGACTGGTATGGGATCGATACCGTGATCAGATCAGAGGGATCGGCGGACTTTTTTAGTAGCAAGGTGATTCAGAGCAGTATGGGTAGTTTCGCCAATATGAATCTACATACTTGTAGTCAAGTCGCATTAATTGAGCGAACTCAGAGCATCCCCTTGATTGTAGCGGCCATGTCTGGCGATCGACTACATGAGACACCTCCGAAACAGCATTTTATCCTGGCGATGGGCAGTGAGGGACAAGGCATATCGGAGCTCTTGCTCAAACATGCTCAACAGGCCGTGACGATATCCGGTTCCGATGGTAAGATTGCTGATTCTCTCAATGTCAGTGTGGCCACCGGGATCATCTGCGATAGACTCTGCCAATAGGCATAAAAAAAGCCGATCCAAGTTTATTTGAATCGGCTTACCATAAATCGAGAACCATTAATTTATAATGACCATACGTTTGGTGACTTTGCTTGTACTTGTAGTTAGTGTATAATAGTATACACCACTTCCAGCAATGTCACTCGCATGGATCGTAATTGTGTTGGCACCTGCATCAAACACATCAGACCTCTGATAAACCATCTGACCATTCAGGTCAGTTACTTGTAGCTGGGTATTTTCTCGGCTAGGTAAGGTAAATTCAATCTGTGTCGTTCGGCTAAAAGGATTTGGAACGTTTTGCCCAAGAATTATAGAAGTCTCATCTGCTACTTCTACAAATTGTATATCCTTCGTTTCAAAGGTGTTCGTATAGTATTCACTCTCTATCCCCGTTTTGTTCAGACTTAGTTGAGTCTGATTGGAAGATGAAGTATTGAATGTTATCGTTATTGGCGTATGCTCTCCGATCAACTGTGCATCGATATTAGTCCAGCTAATATTGAGCTTACCATCAATGACTGCATAGTCATCTGAGGAAATCGAAAGACCTTCGATGCTTGCGAGGTCTGCCGCAGAACCATTGAAGTCCAGAGACATCTGAAGACCGTAGACCATTTCTTCAGGAGGTGTCAATGTATAAACCACTTGATTAGCTGTTAGTGTGGAAGCCATCTTCCATACTCCTACAGATCTTACGCCAGCCATAGCTTGTGCCAATGCACCGAAGGCATTGCCATTTACATCTCCTACTTTGACACCGACAAAATCTACAGCGAGTTCATCGGATGAAATATCATTAAGTTCAGCTAAGGTTGGATAATTCCAAGGTCTTTGCGGATCATTGAATACAAAGTTCTTATCAATAAACCTCCAGCTATTGTTCTGCCCCAGGTCTGTTCTTGTTCCCAAGATCAATCTTCTAATTTCAGCTAAGTCAGCTGCAGAGACTGAAGCACTATTATTTACGTCAGCCGCTATCAATTTGAATGGTGTATCAAGAACCTCCAATCCTAAGACGTGTCGCTGAATCAAAACAAGATCTAAAGTGGTTACACCTGTCAGGTCAAAACCTTCGAGGTTTGCTGCTACATCGTAATCTTCATTACCAACCAAATCAGTGATTGAGTACTGACCATTTTCATCGGTAGTAACCTCGAACACACTATTACCTGTAGGGGCAGAGGCCGATACAGATATGTTTGCGACAGCATTATTATTCTCATCAGTGATCGCACCGCTAATTGCAACCAATCCTGTTGCATTATCAACACATGCGTCGAAGTTCTCATCAGAGATCATAATTAACACGTTGACAGAATTGGCATTGCCAGCAGCATCAATTACAAATACTGGCACTGACTGCGTCGCACTGACTCCATTAGGAATATCAGCACACATAAATGTCCTTGTCGAATCAATCGGATCAGCAGAAAATGCAAATGACAGTCCACTGGCATCCTCAGGATTACATCCTTGTGTACTGCTGAGGTTGAGATCTGAGGCTAATAAAGATACAGAACCATTGGCCTGTAAATTCACTATGTGCGTAGCTACTAACACTGGTATCGGCAATGTTGAGGATGTTACCTCAAAGCTTACCACAGTATCTTGCGGGTTACCACACTGGTCAGTCGCTGTATAGGTAACACTATACTCTCCAGGTCCTAGTAGCCTTGAGAACGTTGCTCCCATGCCATCCGAATCACTTACTCCATCACCATTAATATCGAGGCTATATGCGTACACAATGTTTTCATCATCAGTACAGGCGTCCGTAGCATCTACAGTAAATGTCACTTGAGCCAAACAGTCTCCATCATCATCATTTACTTCAAAATCCTCAGGAATTGAAGTAAACATCGGGGCTTCATTATCTTGTATTATTATGCTCTGTGTAAATGTGCCGAGGGTAGCGGCGTCAACTCCACCATTGTCAAACTGGCACCAGTCGATCACGGTCCATGTGCGCTGAATCACTAGACAGAATTCAGAATTGTTTCCAGAGACAGTTGCAGGGTTATCTTCATAAGACATTGCGATATTCTCACAATCTACCCCTTCGGCTACTGGTGAGCTTCCAGGTAAATCTTCTGCGGTAATACCTGCACTACAACTGGTGACAGTTACGTCAGCAGGTGGTGGAATCAAGTTTACAGGTGTGTTATCTGCTATAGTTACACGCTGTATACACTGAGAAGTAGCTCCATTAGGATCTATGGCGGTCCATACAACGTTGAATTCTCCAAAACCACATACAGACACTTCGATGTCATCCGGAATATCTGCAGTTATCGTTCCGACTCCACATACCCACACCACTGTAGGCATGCCTGCCGCTCTAATCGTCTCTTCTATCTCATCGAGATTGGTATCACATGCTAATGTCGCATCCATCGGACATGTAATGATCGGCTGACGTTTATCTTGAACGACTACATCAATGATACAATCACTAAAGTTATCATTGGCATCAAATACTCGTAACATTACTTGTATCGGGTTGTTAGGAACATCCTCACAACAGAATGATACCGCATCGCCGAACGATAAGTCACTTCCAAATCCAGAACATGAAGAATCTAATCTTCTAATCTCTCTACGTACTACTCCACAATTATCAAAACTGTGATCATCAAGCGATTCTGCCGTTACCTCTGTAAATCCAGAAGATGTAATCGACACGATCGTGCTACTCTCACACACCGCATTCGGTGAAACTGTATCCTCAGCTCTAAATACCCCACTAGTTCCTGAGCTGAAGTTTCCGCAGCTATCCACTACTTCGAAGATTACGACGAAGTCTTGTGCGATCGGAATATCATTGATATCCATCGTCTCCATAGAGTTAACTGTCGCTGGGAGACGAGTTCCAAAAGGCAAGCCACTCTGATCAGTGAACTGTACAAAAGCTCTCAGCTGACTGGGTTGAATAATCGAACAATCTGTTATGATTGGATTAGCAATATCAATAGCTGACGCTGTACAGAATTCCTTATTAGGCTCAAGTACAGAAGTCGGAATATCGAATGCACTAAAATCGATGATTGCTCCAGAAGTATCAATCACATCAATACTCTGATTAATAGTTGTATCTATATCTCTACAGGTATCAAATATGGTCCATCTACGTAGTATCTTTTGGCTTCCGCCACAAGTAGGAAACGTCTCTTCCTCCAATAAAACATCGAAGAAAGCGTCACATGAGTTTAGTATCGGTTGACCAAGGGCCTCAACAGAGAGATCTCCTACCTCTCGACAGTCTATAACTGTGTCTTGAGGAAGATCAAAATCGCTGAAGCTTGGCCGTAGCAAGAATATAGTTTGTACTACGGTAGAATCATTTCTGAGCTTAGATTGATCTACTACCGTGAATGATCTCAATATCGTAGCAACAGTGTCACTACAGATATCATTCTCAGTGATTACAAAGTCAGTGATCCCGAGAGAATCGGGCTCCGCACAAGAGCCTCGATCAGAGAAGATCACTTCTGTCACTAACGCATTAGGATCTAACAGAAAATCATGAACATTACATAGGATAGAAGTATCCAATGGTGTCACGGTTAGACTCGGCGCAATCTTATCTTCGATAACTATAGATCCCCAGCAAAATATGCCTGAAGACAAGCACTCTACCTCTACATTGAGAGGTTGACAATCAAAATCTTCAGTTAATATGTTAGACGGAAGCAGTTGCCCTTGTGGGTCAAATATCCGCAGCTCGTAATCAGAGTCGTCACCAACCTGATCCTCAAGGATCA
>CAZJTO010000129.1:0-7229 GCA_964548935.1 uncultured Saprospiraceae bacterium | reverse complement strand
TAGAAGAATATTGAGTAATACAAGCGACATCAGCCTTCAAAAATAGCCGAGTATCCTTGAATAAATGCTTTTTAAGGTAGTAATTGAATGATGATAAGCGTATATTTGAACGGTATTCTTTAAATAGAGTGTAGCCTACCTGTGAGTGACTTATGATCTAAGTCATTTTTATAAGTTTTGTGATGAAAACGTTCCCCTACTACATATCTTTTGTGTATGCACTATTAGCGCTGTCTGTTGGTTTACAAGGACAGGGTGAAAATCGTACAGAATGGTATAATTTCGACCAGACCTATTACGAATTTGGTGTAGATAGCACGGCTATATACAGAATAACCTATGGAGAACTAACCCAAGCAGGGATAGAACCATCCGCCATTCAGGGAAGAAACCTCTCTATTTATTCTTTTGGCGAGCGCATAGAGCTGTTCACTACTACAGACGATCAATGGGGATCTGGAGATTACCTATACTTTATTGGTCAGCCTAACGATGGACGCTTAGATGCTGAGCTTTATGATAATCCAGAGCAAGAGCAGCTAAATCCTCTGTATAGTTTATATACAGACAGGAGCAGTTATTTTTTGACGATTGAGGAACATGATTACACACCATTTAGGTATGACGAGATTGAATCTGGAATTGATGACAACGGATTGCCTCCACTTGAGGATTACTATATACATACAGTTACTGAGGTGTTTACTGAACAGGCCATAAAGCCTACCTATAACAATCGAGATTTTATACGATACTCTGATTATGATGTTGGAGAAGGCTATGGCTCTGACTTAAGACATGAGCATGTGCTAAGGATTCCAATGGAGGACATGAATCCATTCGGCATTGCACCCAACATTAAAATCCGTGTCGCAACTAATGTATTTAGCCGGAGAGTCTCATTATTAGTGAATGGAGAATTACTTCGCATTCGGCCCACGGATGGATATACTGTGGTAGAGTTCAATGAACGGATAGACCCTGAATTGTTGAGGGGCGATACGATTGAGATTGTGATCATGACAGGAGATGGTGACAATGAAAGAAGTACAATTGGATTTTATGAGTTAGCCTATTCGAGGCTATATAATTTTGATGACGTTGCAGCACTTAGCTATACTCAGCAAGCATCATTGCTACCGAGACACATCCAGATATCTAATATTGAAGGGCCAACGCCATTGCTAATAAATAGGACTACAAACCAGATTGTGACTCCTCAGGCAATAGATCAAGGTATACAATACATAGTGCCTTCATCCTTTAACACAACTGATTGGTACTACCAAGCTGATCCAAGTGATATGCAGGAGGTAGGAGAGATTGTACCCGTTACATTTGAAGAGCAATCCACGGATGCTTATACCATTATTACTCATGAGGATATCATGAATGCCGCCGTGGAATATGGGGAGTATAGAGGTTCAGCTCAAGGAGGTGGATATAATGTTGCGATAGTTGATATGAATCAGATCAGGTGTCAATATGGATTTGGTATTGAGCATCATCCAATCGCTCTAAAGAGTTTTCTTGCAGAGGCTATACAAGGAGATCAAGCCTTAGATTTTGTATTTCTCATCGGAAAGAGTCTTGAGTATACTTCTATAAGAGAGGATATGGATGATGTATCGTATGTCCCGACTTGGGGTGTGCCGGGCTCAGATAATCTCCTCGTGGCGAGAGAGGGAGAAAATCATCCAGCGGTTCCAATAGGTCGACTTTCGGCACTAACGGAAACAGCAATTACTGACTACCTAGATAAGATCCAGACCCATGAAGATCCTCGAGAAGAGTCTCAAACCTATGAAGATCAAAACTGGAAAAAGCAGATCATCCATCTAAGTGGCGGATCATCTGACATCCAAAACCTCCTGTTTAATTTTCTAAATGATATGGGAGATGTCATCGGGAATAGAACATTTGGAGCAGACTTACTGACCTTCAGAAAAACCTCTTCAGACCCTATACAGACAGCAACATCAGAACAAATCATAAACTCGATCAATGGAGGATCAAGCATAATTTCATTCTTTGGACATTCTGCTGTCGGAACTTTTGATTTCAGCTTAGAGGACCCTTCTAAATATGATAACGCTGGGCGTAACCCTATTATATTATCATTAGGTTGTCACTCGGGCAACATACACACCAGCAATAGTGGGATCAGTGAAGATTTTGTTTTAGAAAAGGATAATGGGGCGACCGTATTTCTTGCATCCTCAGGTACGGCATATATCAACCCTCAATACAACATAGGGCTCGATTTATATGACCTTATCGGCGAGGAGATGTATGGAGAGCCTGTCGGGAATGTATTACAACGTGCACTTGAGATGCGAGCAGATCGAGAGACCTTGTCGATAGAGACCCTCATTCAACAGTTTACTTTACACGGAGACCCTGCCTACAGACCATTAATATTTGATGGTCCAGATTATGTAGTCGATAATGCGTCAGTAAGAGTTAACCCAGAAGTGATCACCGCAAGTACAGAAGCTATAACGATAGACTATGATATCATCAATTTAGGTCGAGCGGTAGACGGTCCGCTTGATGTTATGTTGGTACATCAGTATAATGAAGAGAGGAGGTCTGATACGATCATGACGACGATTGTGGCACCACCTTTTAGGTCGACTGTTTCAGTTGAAATCACTAATCCTGGCTTTGATGCCATCGGTCAGAATAAGATCTTCATCTATATTGACCCTCAGGATGATATAGAAGAATTACCAGATGACAATGCCGAACGCAACAACAGACTTTTTGACAATATCGGTCAAGAAGGTTTAGACTTTTTTGTGTTTGATAAGTCTGCATCACCTGTGAGTCCTGCTGACTTCGCCATCGTCAATGACCCCAATATTGAACTAGTTTCGGCGATTAACAATGCTCTTGACTTTGGGGGCAGATATGAGTTACAGATTGATACCACAGAGTTATTTGACAGTCCCCTACTTACGACAGAAATAGTAGAGAATAGTAGCAGCCAGATCAGTTGGAGGCCAAACTTGAACTTGCAGCCTGGAACAGTCTATTACTGGCGTATAGCAATAGCGGAGGTAGATCTATTTGAGCAAGCCAGGCGTTGGCGAACACAGTCTTTTATTTTTCTTCCCGATAGTCAACCAGGTTGGAGTCAGAGCCATTTTTATCAATGGCAGAAGGACGAGCTCTATAAGATCAGGTTGGATGATGTAGACCGAATGATCCACTACGATGGTCGTGAGTGGGATATCAGAATCAAGAATCAACTGAGAGACCCTAATGATTTTTGGGTTTTTGTTAATAACTCTCCGTGGGCATCACTGAACGCTCGATCATTAGCTCCTGCCATTCAGGTATTTGCATGGCATCCAGAGCAAGTCATTATCACTAACTCTGGTCAAGATTTCGGAAGTGAGCGTCACTCAGTCGATGGGTTCATATTCAAGACAGACAGTCCAGAGGGCAGGCGAGGGCTGATAGAGTTATTAGACTTTATGCCTGAAGGCTCGAGAGTATTTCTACACACAATGATTGCTGATGAAAACACCACACTCAGCATCGATGATTGGTTAGGAGATAGTGATATCTATGGCACCAATTTGATAGAGGCTCTAGAATCTTATGGTTCGCAGGAGGTGAGGCAAATGTTGACACAAGGCGCATTGCCCTTTACTATGATCTTTGACAAAGGAATAGGCTTAGTTGTAGAAGATATTGCTGAGCAGATAGAAGGCACTATTGATCTAAGTTCAGTAGGCCGGAGCACATGGAGTGAAGGCCAGCTGATCAGCACTCTAATTGGTCCAAGTAATAGCTGGGACAGATTAATTTGGGAAGATGAGACGGCTGGAGAGGATATTTCCGAAGTCAGATTATATGGTAGATCTTCACCCAATGCTAGTGAGACATTGTTACGAGTAGCTGAGGGAAGACAAGAGCTTGATCTATCCCGTATAGATGCAGCGATCTACCCATTTTTGAGATTAGAGTATGAGATCACTGATGCCGAGCGCACCGCCTCGCAATTAGCTCATTGGCGAGTCCTTCATCCTGAGCTACCAGATGCGGCACTATTTACGTCAGCAGAAGAACCATTCATTCTATCAGATACAATTAATGCAGGAGAAGATTTGATCTTGGATTTTAACTTACTCAATATCAGTTCGACAAAGCTTGACCCTATCCTGGTGAGATACCGACTTACAGATGAAGAAGGGCAGTCAACTGTATTCGTAAAGAGGGCCGAAGAAATACCTGCAAATGGGAAGGTCAATTTTTCTGAAACAATACAGACTGATGGTCTTGGCGGCATGTATCGATTGACTATTGAACTCAATCCGAATCAAGATCCATATGAGTTATCGGTATTGAACAACTTTGGTCAAACAGAAGTATTCATAAGACCTGACCAGTTCAATCCATTTTTGGATGTGACATTTGATGGGAGAACGATTTCTAATGGTGACGCTGTAGGGCACAATCCTCAGATCACCATCTCTTTGAGAGATCCGAATTCATTTGTCCTGTTGGACAACCCTGACGACTTTGCAATTAGGCTGATGTATCCAGAATTTTTGGAACGAAGGATATCAGAAACGGATTCCGATGTATCGTTTGTTCCTGCCGAAAATTTGGATAACAACATTGCATCGTTTTTGATCAATCCAAACTTATCACTTGAGGGGATATATACGCTGATTGTAAATGCAAAGGATAAAGCGGGAAATGTAGCGGGATCAACTGACTACAGAGTCCAGTTTGAGGTAAGGAGCGATGTTGAAGAAAGCCCATTTAAGGTTTGGCCAGTGCCATTTGTGGAAGAACTGAATGTACAGTTTAGCTTAGGCGAAACACTTCCAGATGTATTTAATCTGACGATCTACAATGCTCGCGGTCAACTCGTCAAGCGAGTCAATATTGAAGATTTTGGGGTGTTAACCACGGGTCTAAATCGATATCAGTGGGATGGTCTTGATCAGAGTGGCCAGCCGGTGGCCAATGGGATGTACTATTATGAGGTAATCAATAATCTTCAGAAAAGATCAGAACGATGGAGAGGCTCCATACTTAAGTTGACTGGAGAGTAGCTTTGCGACGAGCCGCGAGCTTGCCTAAGAGTTGTGCCCATGGGATCACAGTATCGAGCACCCAGTTTTCCCAGTAGTATTCTGATTGCCCCAACAGAACAAGACTCTTGAAAGGTGCCGCAACTATGCGCCGGCAAGTCTTGATCAAACCCTTTGCATTATAATCTTGTGGATAGGTGGTGTAGCCATCTCTAGCCGTAGCATAAGCGGCTCGTATTTGCCAGGAAAGAGATAGTTTCGCTTGTCCCACTAGATGTAAAATTGACAAGTTTGGATCATATCCAATCAGATATCCTGATGCACGCATTTTGTCTTGAACAATATTTTCAGCGGCATACCCTATATGTTTTCCTTTCATACCGATGTAGTTGGGAAACCCGCCGATCGATGCTAATGCGTCTGATTTAATTAAAATATTGCTACCCCAATTATATTCATTCGGTTTGAGCAAACCTACATCGGTGCGAAGGGGAGGTTTGGAGCCATAGGTTGCACTCATCCACCTTGGTTTAGGATATTTCCACCAAGATTCTATGCCGCCACCAAAACAATCAAATTCGTGATGATCAATAACTTCTATTGCACGACCTACAAAACCTTGTGGGACAATAGCATCATCATCGAGGAAACCTAACCAATGCCCAGTAGCATGCTTGACTCCAGTGTTACGAGCTACACTGAGTCCCGCTGTGGGCTCGATAATGATCTTGACATCTTTATATTGAGCTAGGGCAGAGAGCAGTGCTGTATGAGTATCTGTATGATTATTGACGACTATGACTTCATAGAGACCATCAGGAATTGCCTCCAGGGCCTGCACGATCGATGAGATACAGGACTTTAATAGTTCAATCCTGTCGTATGTACAGATGATCAGTGATAACTTGATCATTTCACGGGGATATATATTTCCTCCCTAAGGATAGCACCTCGTTGTTCGGGATTTGGCCAGATCTTATCAAAATGTGGTCGAGCGTCGAGCTCGTATTGAGATCGTGGCAACCAAGAAGTATAGAGCTCCTGAAAGAATTGTGCAGAGACCCGAGTGTCACTGGCAAAACATAGATATGTTCCTTCAATGAGAGTAAAGAGTTTCGGGTCCTCTTCCGAGGGTTCGGTTAACTGTTTGACTGCAGCCCATTTCTTAAACGTTGTGCTTGGATCGAATGCGCTAAAGTAACTCTGAGGATATACCTTAATATCGTACACGGGTTGTTCTCTATATTCCTTGGAGCCTGTTCTCCAGATCATCAGCTGCTTAAACACCTGCTCAGTCCGATCTTGTAGTAACGAAGTCTCCGTCGAAAATCCGATAAAGGCGGATTCCTCAAGGAAGGTGGATTTACAAGAATTAAACATTTGTGCGGATGTTGTAGGCATATTCAGCGGAATTGAACGGTATACTGTATCATGCGAAATTATAATTTTGATATCAGATGGGGATATCCGTTATCATACCAATATATAATTGTGAGCCATGGCTGGAGCAAAGTGTTGCTTCTGCCCTCCAGTTTGATAGAGTCAAGGAGTTAATCTTGATTGATGACGGTTCTACGGACACTTCTCCAATGCTTATTAATAGTCTGGCAGAAAGAGATCAAAGAATTATTCAGCTTAGCCACCCCAATCATGCAAATAAAGGCCGTAGTGCTTCGAGAAACCTGGGGATTCATGCGGCCACCCAACCGTGGATAGCCTTTCTTGATGCAGACGACTATTTCTTGCCAAATAGGTTTGACGGTATCGACTGGGAGACAAAACTTGATGGGTATTATGGCAGTATCAGTAGTGATAATCTAGTAGACCCAGATCAAAGCGGGGCGGTAACACATGTGCCAAGTAGCGTTATGCCCGCAAAACTGTTCGCACTCCTGACAGAGCAATCGGAACACTATTTTTCTATCATTTCAATGACTATACGCCGAGAGAGCCTGTTGAAGATTGATTTGTTTGATGAGCAACTCAAAGTTGGAGAAGACACAGATTTAATCTGGAGGATAACACATGTGCTAAACTTAGGTCTCATGGAAACGTCTGAGCCAATTGCTGTGAGAAGAGTACATGAATCTAATATCGAACGAGAAGATCCTAATAGGGCGGAGTTTTACGATAAGTGGTTGACCCAGACCCAATATCCTCTGTCTGAAGTGGCAC
>CAZJTO010000128.1:0-7265 GCA_964548935.1 uncultured Saprospiraceae bacterium | reverse complement strand
AATCCTTAAGGGAGCGCAAATATACACTCATAAAGTTCACTAATACAATCCCAAAGAAAAATAAATGAAAGATTTTCCCTAAGTATCAGATGGCTCCCATATTTCTTAGTGCGAGGACTATTGAACAACAATTATTTGGTCAATCTTCCATCATTCATGTTTTTAGAAGAATTGCACTACTTCTTCTATTCCGCGTATCATTCATAGGGCATACTATGGTACTTTGCAGAGGATTCCTATATTCAACTTTGAGTCGTACGATATTGACTAAAAGTGGTGATTTCCTTAAGTGATCCATGACTTAAGCATATCATACGAAAAGAGAAAAAATACAACTGAATGAATATCGAAACTATCAGACAAGAATTATCTGAAAAAATAAAGCTCATTGATCCCATAGGCAAGACGCTCAAGTTTGACATAGATGGCGATTACATGTACATCGATGGTACAGGTGAGCAAAACATCATGCATACAGAAAATCACGATGCCAATTGCACAGTGATCATGAGTCTGGACACCTACCTAAAATTGCAGAATAAGCAAATCAAGCCCATGATCGCCACACTGAAAGGCAAACTCAAAGTCAAAGGTGATCTAAGCGTTGCGCGCAAACTCAAGCAACTGATGTAAATATGGCAGGACAAACACAGCTCTTTGTACAACGCAGTCAAACACTAAAATTTATCAACAGCACCGGCAAGCTACTAACTAGGATTGGATTAGATCCATTTAGTTTAGATAGTAACCGACTTTTGCAAAAAGCAAGATCAAAAGCTGGAACTGATACATTTAGACTCGCGCAATTAGAAGAAGGATTGGACAAATTGGTCAATTCCATAAATCAGGAGGGCCGCCCTAATTCATTTGGCAGGTTGGCCGCAAAGGCTCTCTTCGAACGCACATTGATCGCTCGCTTTAAGGTAGAGCAGCATTTACAGGACCATCCTGCAATAGAGCAGACTGAGATACTCAAGCCTATATTTATTATAGGCATGCCTCGCACTGGCACGACGATCCTGCATGCACTACTCAATCAAGATCCAGAAAATCGATCACCCCTGGCTTGGGAATGTCTACTTCCCCATCCTGTGCCTCAACTCGAAAACTATAGTGACAATCCTCAAATCAATAGTATTAAAAAAGAGCTGGATCAGCTCTTTAAGTTAGTCCCAGATTTCAAGAAGAAACACTATTTAGAGGCTACAGCTCCACAAGAATGCTTGGGAATCACAGCGCTGGACTTTACATCATTTCAGCCTATTGCTCAGTTTCATGTTCCTTCTTATCTAGAGTGGTTCTCGCAGGGTGCTGATCAGTTGGCTACTATGAGATGGCACAAACGATTTTTACAGTACTTAGGATCAGGAGGTGTAATAGGTAATCGGTGGCTACTGAAAACTCCAGTTCACCTGACTCGGCTAAAGGAACTGTTTGAAGTGTATCCCGATGCATGTGTAATCATGACACATCGTGATCCTCAAAAGATCATCCCTTCAGCTACAAGCTTAGTGTCTACTGTGCGATCGCTATACAGTGATCATGAAGATCCTCATGTAACTGGCCGAGAACAAAATGAAGTCTGGAGCCAGTATCTTAGGTCATTTGTCGAAGACAGGAAGGCATTACAGAAAGAAGATCAGATCATAGATCTAAAGTTTGAAGACTTTGTATCAGATCATATGAATGTGGTGAAACGGATCTATGATAAGTTCAATCTGTCACTGACTCCAGAAGCAACAGCCAACATGCAACAATTTTTAGACCTGAACCCAAAGGACAAACATGGTACACATAAGTACACCTTGGCGGATTTTGGACTGAGTGAAGGTCAAATCAAAAATTCCTTTGAAGACTACTATACCTTTCTTGATCAATTATAAAATACAGTCATGCACAAAAGTAAAGAAGCCATGAAATCCTTCCTTCAAGTGATTGAAGGAGTAGATGAATTCAGTTTTCTCAATCCAGATAAAGTAGTTGATGCCCAAGGCAAGGTGGATGGATATCAACACATGTTTCACTTGCTGAAGTCGGCCGTTGATTTTTATCTCTTGAATGATCCCTTGCGTCCAGACTGGAAGTTACTTTCCGATGGACATCATAAGATATTAGGAGATAATGTAGATGCTGTCTATTACTTCACTCAACTGAGAAGTGATCAAGAATATATCGTCTCAGGCAGGAGGTATGAAAGTTGCTACCTGTCCTTCAGTGTCTATGGTGGCGAACCAACTGGTGAGATCGTAGATCGTGTTATCCTCAATATCAACCACAATGATATGACCTTTGACGAGGATGGCAATTTCAGCATCAAGCTTACGCCTGACCCCAAAGGCCCTAATGAATTTAAATTAGAGTCCGATGCGGTTAATATGTTTAGTCGAGAGTATTTCTTTGACAGGCAGAATAGCAGAGAAAGCGATCTCAGAATCGAGAACATTACTCCGCAAGAAAAGTCCAAACCTCTAAATGATGAGGAACTTGCACATCGTATATCTATGATGGCGACGTTCTTTGAGCAAACGACTTGGATTGCCCCGCTCCCAGTAGATTTTCCTTTGAATGATTTTTTAGCACCCTTTCCATTTGAGGCAGATCAGGGCGGCTGGGGAACGATAGACAATGTGTACTGTTTTGGGAGATTCAGACTGGAAGAAAATGAATATTTAAAGATGAGATTCACCTCTCCTCCTTGTTGTTACTGGGGCATCCAAACTTGGAATTTCTTGATGCAATCCACTAATTATAATGAGTATCCTGTATGTCTCAATAAGAAAACAGCTATACCTAATGACGATGGTTCTTACACAATACATGTAAGTCATCGAGCCATGGATCATAACTGGATCAGTACCGCCGGTTATAAAGAGGCCATTATATTTTGTCGCTGGCTTCTCTCAGAGGAAATGCCTGAACAGCCGACTGTGACTTTACACACATTTTGACAGACTATACTCCCTTTTAGATAGGATCCGATCATAGCTAATAAGTAAGCTTAGTGCGTTCTGAGGTTGTAGCGCAGTGCACTTGAACCCAATATCATCATCTTACTTGCATCACGGACCCGTATACGCCTCTCCTTGACTTCGGCAGCACTGCAGTTTTGGATCTTAGTAAGAAGACGTTGAAAGTACTGATAAGCGAGGTAGACGCCTAATCTTGCCCTCTTAGGTAGCGCATTGATTCCAACTAAGGCTTCATCAAAATCCGCCTGTATCTCAGCTTCGATCTTCTCCTTATCTGCACAGCTGAAGCTCTCATAGGCTACACCAGGGAAGTATACTCGTCCCCGCTCCTCAAAATCACTCTTGATATCACGCAAGAAATTTACTTTTTGAAACGCACTGCCGAGCTTCATAGCTGGCGCTTTGAGTCGCTCATACTCTTCGGAATCACCAGCAACGAATACCTTGAGGCACATGAGCCCTACCGCTTCTGCCGAACCGAAGATATACTGATCGTACATCCTCCGATCAAAGATCCTGCTCTCAAGATCCATCTCCATACTATCGAGGAAGCTATCAATGAGATCATGACCTATATCATACTCCTTAACCACTTTTTGAAATGAATGAAGGATTGGGTTCAGGCTAATTCCTCGTTCGATAGCCTGATAGGTATCTCGACGAAACTCTTTCAACAATACAGACTGATCGCAATCATGAAAAGTGTCGACAATTTCATCTGCAAATCTTACAAAACCGTAGATACTATAAATTGGCTCTCGCAGCTCCTCTGCAAACATTCTTATACCCAATGAGAATGAGGTGCTATAATTATTAGTCACCATCTTACTCGCATTCATACAGACTTTATGATATAGTTCTATCATTAGTGATGATTGTTTATATAGTTTGCAACGACTTCACCAGAAATTAGAGAGGGCGGCACCCCTGGGCCCGGAGTTGTCAACTGACCCGTGTAGTATAGATTTTTCAATTTTTTACTTTTCATTTTTGGTTTTAAAAAGGCTGTCTGTAATAGGGTGTTAGATAGTCCGTAGGCATTGCCTTTAAACGAGTTATACTCAGACTTAAAATCATCGAGGCAAAACGATCGCTTATAGAGAATGTCATTGCTAATGTCAATGTTTAGGCGAGCCTTAATTCTATTGATCACTATCGCAAAAAGCTCTTCTCGCTTAGACAAATCGTCCTTTAGCCCTGCAGCTAATGGGATCAAAATAAAAATATTTTCGCAACCTAACGGCGCAATAGTGTCATCAGTTCTGGATGGGGCACAAACATAAAATAGAGGTTCAGAAGGCCACTGAGGTTGATCATAGATCTCAGCGGCATGTTTGCCAAAGTCAGTATCAAAGAACAAATTGTGGTGCTTCAACTGATCATATTTTTGGCTGCAGCCTAAATAGAAGAGTAGAGATGAGGGAGCCATGACTCGTTTATCCCAGTATTTGTCGCTATAGGACCTATACTCTGGAGTCAACAAGGACATCTCCGTATGATGATAATCTGCTCCTGAGATCACCGTATCTACCGAATGGCTCGTGTCTCCTGATAGGATGCTCGATACAGATCCGTTCTTATAATCAAATCCTGTAACCGGATGATCAGTATGAATCTGTACTCCTAATGACTCCGCAATACTCGCTATAGCTTTGGGGACCATAGACATCCCTCCCATAGGGTACCATGTCCCAAGCTTGATATCTGCATAATTCATCAATGAATACAATGCTGGTGTATCTGAAGGCTTCGCTCCGAGGAAGAGCACAGGAAACTCCAGTAGTTCAATTAGCTTAGGATTTTTAAAAAGCGATCTAACTTCTTTAGAAATCGATGAGAACATCGACATCTTCATAAAGCTGTTCAATATCTTAGGGTCAACAAACTCCAATATTGATAAAGACGGTTTATGCACGTACTCTCCTAATCCTACTTCATATTTGTATTGAGCTGAGGCTAAAAACTTCCTCAGCTTAGCCACACTGCCCGGCTCGTATCGCTCAAACATTGCCTCAAACTCCTCATATGAGGCAGGAACCTTCATAATGTCTCCATCCGAAAAAATAACCTGATATGAGGGATCAAGACGAGTGAGTTGATAAAAGTCGGAAGTCGTATGATCAAATAGATTAAAGAACCGCTCAAATACATCAGGCATCCAATACCAACTTGGCCCCATATCAAAGGTAAATCCCTCTGTCTCGAATGCTCGGGCACGGCCTCCTATTGCACTGTTCTTCTCATATATGGATACATCATGGCCATACTTAGCCAGGACACATGCTGCTGATAAGCCCGCAAATCCTGAGCCTACAATTCCTACCTTCCTCAATACATCTAAGGTTTAATTAATTGGTGTATAAAGTAAGTAATAAAAAAGCCTCGACTTGATAACAAATCGAGGCTTTTATATCTGCTTGGAGAAGAATATTACTTCTTGCCTCCATCTAGTTCGTCCTGAAGCGTCTTAAGCTCCTCCCATTTACCTTCAGCAGCTAATGAAGCTTGCTCTGGCCATGTTGTCGGATCATGCATCTGGTACCTCTTGCCAGCTTCGGCAAGGATTCCCTTGATTTTATCAACCTCGCTATTCGCTAATGCTTCAAAAGTAGGAACGCCTGCCTTAGTCAATAACTCAGAGATCTTAGGTCCGATGCCTTCGATTTTCTTTAAGTCATCTGGTTTGCCATCTGCTTTTTTAGCAGGAGCTTTTTCTGCTACAGGCTTTTCTTCCGCCTTTGGCTCCTCTACTTTCGGTTCTTCAACTTTGGGCTCTTCAGCCTTCGCTTCTTCAACTTTCGGTTCCTCAACTTTGGGCTCTTCAGTCTTCGCTTCTTCCACTTTCGGTTCCTCAGCTGCTGGTGCAGGCGCTGCTGCTGGTGCTTGAGTCTTAGCAGCATCTTCCTGTGCCTTCAACTGATCTTTAAGCTGCGAGAACACATCCAACTCTCCTAGTGTGGTTTTCTCCATTTTAGCTGAACGCTGCTGGATACTCCTTCTTGTCTCTGCACGTTCCTCACCACGAGTCTTTCTGACTTCATCATCAGCCTTTCTCTTAAGGTCGTCGATGTATCTACTGTGAGAAACTAAGATTCTCTTATCATCTCTGTTAAACTCGAGTACCTTGACAGTCAACGTATCATCAATTTCTGCCATCGTGTTATCCTCTTTTCTGAGGTGTCTGATCGGAGCATATGCTTCCAATCCATATGGCAATTGAACTACACCTCCTCTATCGTCTTTCTTAAGGACGGTTACCTCATGGTACGATCCAACTGGGAAGACATTCTCGAAGGTATCCCATGGATTCTCTTCAAGCTGCTTATGACCCAGTGCCAGCTTTCTGCTGTCGAGATCGATCTCTAAGATGGAGATATCTATCGTCTCTCCAACCTTAGTATACTCACTTGGGTGGTTAAATCTCTTAGTCCAAGATAGATCGGAGATATGTATCATACCGCCAATACCCTCCTCAAGCTCAACGAATACACCATAAGGTGTGAGGTTTTTAACTTCTCCTTTATGAGTACTTCCTTGAGGAAATTTAGTGGTGATCTGATCCCAAGGATCTGCCGTAAGTTGCTTGATACTAAGCGACATCTTGCGCTCTTCTCTATCAAGTGTGACGACCTTGGATTCAAACTCCTGACCTAAATTAAAGTAGTCTCGGGCATTAACTGGTTGTGTGCTCCAGTTAACTTCTGATACGTGAATCAATCCCTCTACACCTGGTATAATCTCTAAGAACGCACCGTAATCTTCGATATTAACGATGGTACCCTTAACTGTAGAGCCTTCTACTACTCCAGCGTCTAACACCTCCCATGGATGTGGCTGTAGTTGCTTAAGACCAAGTGAGATTCGCTTCTTGTTCTCATCAAAGTCGAGAACCACCACATTGATTTTCTGATTTAATTCAAGCACCTCGTTAGGGTGATTGATACGTCCCCAAGAGATATCTGTGATATATAATAAACCATCGACACCACCTAAGTCCATAAAGGCTCCGAAGTCTGTGATATTCTTAACGACACCCTCAAGTACCTGACCTTTCTCCAGTCCAGCAATGATGTGATCTCTCTGCTCAGCAAGGTCTGACTCGATCAGCGCCTTGTGAGATACAACGGCATTCTTAATGGCCTCATTAATCTTAACCACTTTGAACTCCATTGTCTTACCGACGTATGCATCGTAATCAATGATCGGCTTAATGTCGATCTGTGATCCTGGCAAGAATGTCTCCAATCCTCCGCAATCTGCTATCAATCCACCTTTAGTCTTACTGACTACTGTACC
>CAZJTO010000127.1:0-7317 GCA_964548935.1 uncultured Saprospiraceae bacterium | reverse complement strand
ACTACCTCCCAGCAATATAGTTTTCGGTCATCTTGGCAGCAAGCTTGCGTGCTACCTTGTACTGCCGCTCTTCAGAAAAAGTGGTATTGAATGAGATCGTCAGCATCACCTTATCGCCGAGTCGCCATACGCAACTGCCAGCCTTGTAGCTATACGCACCGTCATCTCCTATATCAGGAAAGTCATCAAAAAATATCGTCTCTGGCGCTAAGCCATTTTCTCCAGAAGTCTTTTTGGACTCGATTACTCCTATAAAATAATTGGGGTATTCATCAACGAATGTATTGCGCTGAGTTTGTAATAAAATACCAGAATTAGGTAAGTCAAAATCGTCCCACTTAAAAAAGCAGGAGCTGGCTTTCCTATTCTTACCGGGATAGGAGCTATCGGTCACTTCGATTTCATTGGGCTCCAAGTCTAGAGCTTCGGCGATATCTTCAATATCGACTAAGGTACAAGCCTCAGCCACAACTACTCCTCCTCGCTGCTCAAGAAGGGCATCCATATCTAAACCCACACCAACCGGTCCTTTTACTGCGCTATCATCACATCCTTGACCCATGGTAAGCATCGCACAGATCAAAGCTCCCAAAACTATTATCCTATACATATTCATTGCGCTAAGCTATGCTAATCTTTAAAAATATCGAAGTCAAATGACTTCACTTTTTCTTTGAGTTCTACCCAATCGGATGACATATAATCAGCTATTTTAGCTGAGACCTCTGTGGCTTGTGTTTTGGCCTTATTCAATGCTATCTGTGCATTAGCACCCGGTGTGCCTGTAGAGGATCCTATATACCTCCGTGCTGTACCGAGAAATGCATTTAGATTGTTAGGATTGCGCTGTATTCCCTTGAGCCCTTGTGCATCCATAAATAACAGTTCGAGATCATTGAGACTCTTATGGTGTTCTTTAGATAGCTCTGCCCACTCATTCTGTGTCGTATCTTGAATCGTTGAGATCATAGCATCCAGAACTTTAAGTGTCTTCTTGGCTTCAGTGATTTTGCCGAATTCTTCTGTTGCCATTTCCACCACTGCTTCATAGTCTTTCATCGCTTGTTGTACCTGTTGTTCCTGTCGTGCCGTCATGTTAAGTCGCGGATCACGTGATACAGTAATCATCGTTGAGTCAGCTTGGTCACCGTATTGAGCAACAACCTTATAGTCGCCCGGCAACACTTGAACTCCTCCTGGTGCATCACTGTCAGCCGGACGTTCTCGTCGGCTCGGAAATGCCACCCCATCCTGACGTAGGTTCCACGATATACGTTGTAAGCCACCTTCCTTGTCTACCATACGACTGAATTGTCTGATGGTATCAGCACTACTATTGAGCACGGTGAACTTGATCTTATCCTTCTTGTCTTTCTTTCCCTTTTTGCCATTTTGATCAGATGATTCCGGCTGTTCAGCTTTCTTCTTTTTCATCTCGGACTCGTCCTTTGGCTTGACCCAGATGGACATCACAGGGTTAGTAGACTTATTATCAGCAATGAATTCTCCTTGACCGTAAAATCTGATTCCTTGATATGACCTAAACTGCCCCAGATACGCTGGGCTCGTCGAGACAATCTTAAATGGATCAGTCATATAATCATCCTGCGCCATAGATCTAAACACGCCTAAGTCGTCGATCACCCAAAATGCTCTACCAAACGTCCCTAACACGAGGTCATCAAAGGTCTCTTGATAGGCCATATCTCTGATCTGTACACTTGGCAGACCTTCATCAAAGTGGTGCCACTTATTACCGCCATCGATCGAGATATAAAGACCCGCATCCGTACCGAGATATACTAGATTACTCTGCTGAGGATCTTGCAGTACCGACGTCACGAAGCTATGGACATCCCCACTGCGCACCCTACGGCTCCATGTATTCCCATAGTCTTTAGTATGATAGAGATATGGCTCCCAATCATTCTGACGATAGTTGTTGACGACTACCCACGCTTCGCCAGCATCTCCATGCCCTGTCTGGATCTGTGGTATCCAGCCTGCAACTGGCGCTCCTGGCAATCGACTATAGACATCTGTCCATGAAGATCCGCCATTGCGAGAGATGTGTAATCTACCATCATCTGAGCCCGCCCAGATGACGTCATCATCCACTGCACTTGGAGCAATAGCAATCAGACAAGTATTATTTTCTGCATTAGTGGCATCAATAGTAAGTCCACCGCTGATATGTTGTTTTTGCTTGGTTGTATCATTAGTCGTGAGATCTGGTGAGATTATGGACCATGATTGACCACAGTCGTTGCTGTAATGCACAAACTGACTGCCGTAATAGAGCCCACAATCTGTATTTGGCTCAAGCGCTAATGGCGCATTCCAGTTGAAGCGCAGGGTTACAGAATCAGGATGATTGGGCTTGACGAATTGAGTCTGTCCTGTTTCTTTGTCTACGAGGCCGACGTTACCACCTTGGGACATTGCATAGACATAACGGTTGTCACCAGGCTTAGGCGCTACATCAAATCCATCGCCAAAGTACACTTCTTGCCAGTCATGATTGGTAATCCCACCTCGCTTAAGCGTAAACGCTGGACCGACCCAAGAGCCATTGTCTTGCATACCTCCATATACATTGTAAGGGAAGTCATCATCGACGTTGACATGATAGAACTGCCCGACTGGAAGATTGGTCACAAACCTCCAATTCTCTCCTTGATCATAGGTAAAGTTCATGCCTCCATCATTCCCATTAATAATATAATCTGGATCTGTTGGTGATATCCAGAGAGCGTGATGATCGGGGTGTACGCTATTGTCGTAATCCGCAATAATCTCAAAAGTGCGACCACCATCTTCACTCTTCGATAGATAAGTCCAGAGGGAATAGAGTCTATTTTCGTTTTGAGGATCTACATATATCTCCGAGTAATAAAATGGTCTATTCCCCATATTTTCATGAGCGCCAACTTTATGCCAGTTGGCTCCACCATTGTTGGATTTATAGAGTGCATTTTCTTTGGCTTCGACAATCGCATAAACCGTAGAGGGCTCAGATGGTGCTATGGCAACTCCGATCCGACCGAGGTCTCCTTTAGGAAATCCGTCCTCTGCTTCTACCCGATCCCATGTTGTGCCACCGTCATGTGTGATATGGAGTCCTGACCCCGGGCCACCAGAATTGAAGAATGCCGGTGTGCGACCGTATTCCCACATCGCCGCAATAATCTTGTTAGGATTGCTGGGGTCCATCACCAAATCAGCGATACCTGTCTGATCGTTGGCATACAATATCTTATCCCAGCTATTGCCATCATCAATCGTCTTATAGAGTCCTCGATGCTCTGATGCTCCCCATGCCGATCCTTGAGCTCCGACATAGACTACGCCATCTTTGGATTCATCGATGAGGATGCGGTGTATCACCCGAGTATCTTTTAAGCCTTTGAATTCCCATGTTTTACCGCCGTCGATAGATCTGAATACGCCGGCGCCGCTATTCTGACTATTACGAGGATTACCTTCTCCAGTCCCAACCCAGATCTCTGACGGGTTGCTCTGGTTAATTTTTAACGCACCTATAGACAGGACGTGTTGATCGTCAAAAATCGGACGCCAGTCCACACCACCATTATCAGATAGCCATACACCACCAGAGGCAGTTCCTACATAGATCATTGAGGGATTGCTGAGGTTGACGTCGATCGCTGTGACCCTACCACTCATTCCGGCTGGGCCAATGTTGCGTGCCTGAACCTGCTTAAAGTGTTCGAATGAACTCTCCTGTCCAATGCTACTGTCAATGGACAACCCGAGTGATAACAGGATCAAAAAATACTTGATGGAATTGAAGTTTTTCATAAGTAAAACAATGTATACGTGCTAAGATAGTTTTTGAGAATTACAATATAACATTGGTTAAGGTCATGGTTCTATCATGATTGGTGAAAAATAAGGCAACTTTAAAGCACTTATATATTTACTTTTGTGCCTAGATGCAGTTTGTTAATCCAATCTTTCTGTGGGCACTGGGCGCTCTATTGATCCCAATTATTATCCACCTCTTTCATTTTAGAAAATTCAAAAAGGTCTACTTTACGAATGTTCACCTCTTAAAAGAGATTAAAGAGGAGACGAGTACGCGGAGTAGGCTTCGCAATATACTCGTACTACTGACACGTCTGGCAGCTTTGGGCTTATTGGTACTGGCCTTTGCTCAACCAGTTATCCGTGATCAGGACATCGATACCAATAAAGATCAGGTGGTCACTGTGGTCATTGACAATAGTTTTTCGATGAATGCGCTTAAAGCCGAAGTGCCACTATTGAGAAGGGCTAAGGATCAGGCTAAAGGGATCATAAAATCCTATAGTGAGACAGATCAGTTCGTGATCTTGACACCTGAACTCCGCACTAAACACCTCCGATTGATCGACAAGAAGACCGCCATTGGTTTTATCGATGAGATAGAGGCTACGGCAGATATTAAGACACTTGAGGACATCTCAAAGGTAGCGCAACGTGTCATGTCAGATTCGGAAGGTCAACAAAACATGTATATACTTTCGGATTTTCAAGAAAATGTGAGCTTGTTCAGCACGCCAGTAGATAGCAGCACCCAGGTATCGCTACTACCACTGCGAGCAGTACAGGAAAACAATATTGCCATCATTGATGCAAGCTTTGAGTCTCCAGTGCCACTGCTCGATGTTAATAACAAGCTTGTTGTTACCTTGGAGAACTACGGTTCTAACGATCAAAGCGTACAGCTCAACATGCTCTATGAAGGACAGAATAGACCGCAAGGTGTCATAGAGATAGCGGCAGAAAGCAGAGCAGTAGATACAATATCTCTACTCATCGATCGAGCAGGCTGGCATGAAGTAGAACTGGCGGTAGATGATTATCCGATCGGATTTGATAACAATCTTGACCTATCGTTCTATTTAAAACCTCAGATAAACATCCTGAACATCTACAATGCTATAAATAATAGCTATCTGGACAAGGCCTTCTCTGGGACTGATTATTATGCCCTGACCCAAGATCAGACCTCACAGATTAGATACGATCGGTTTGCGGCACAGGATCTCATCATACTTGATGATCTCCCGAGTCTTAGTTCAGGCTTAAGATCAGAGTTAGTCAAGTATGTCTCCCAAGGTGGCAACCTACTCGTCTTTCCTGCTGAGTCGGCACAAGTAGAAGAATATAATGCCCTACTCTCTGCACTAGGCGCAGATAGAATCAATGAGCTCATCAGTGAAGACAAATCGGTAAGTCGTATAAACTTAGACGAGTTTGTATTTAGTGATGTATTTCTCAATAAGCGCAAGAACCTAAGATTACCAGAAGTGAAAAAGCACTTCAGTAAAATCAATAGTCAGCAAGCTGTAAAGGAGTCAATCTTGACATTTAGAGATGGATCAGATTACCTCACCAAGTATCAAAAAGACCTCGGTCAGGTATATCTGTCGTCGGCGCCACTGGATGAGCAGCTTAATGGTCTAGTGACCAATGCGGAAATCTTTATCCCACTGCTGTACAAAGTAGCCATATCTTCTACATCTGGCCAAAATCTATATTACACGATCGACGAAGAGGAGATTCTAGATATCAAAAATCTAACTAATCTGAGTCAATCGAACTATACCGTAACAGGCCCGTCAGAATTTATCCCAAGCGTGATCATTAATCAAGGGAGATCCGTCATCGATGTCAGAGACCAAATTAAGGAGAGAGGAATTTATAACCTCACCCTCGAAGATCAGACCATCCACAAAATGGCCTTTAACTATGACCGAATCGAATCGGATGTAAGCTATGGAGATATGAAGGCCATATCTGCTAAAATATCACCTACGGCCGAAATCATAAACCAAACCGCCTCGGCAGATATATCACAGGTAATTGATAGTAAAAAAAGTGGAATACAGCTCTGGCGGTGGTGTTTGATCTTGGCTCTAGTATTTTTACTGATCGAAACGGTTCTATTAAGGATCTGGAAAGCAAGCTAACATGTCGATACTCTTAAAGAATGCCCGCCTATATGACACTCGATCTGAGTATCACCTGAAGCGTGCAGATATCTTGATTGAAGATGGCATCATCAAAAAAATTAAATCAAGACTTAAGAGCTCTACTAAAACACAAGTCATAGAGAGCAAAAATCTATCAGTCTCCCCAGGGTGGTTGGACGTAGGTGCTTATAACGGTGAGCCCGGTTACGAGGCATTGGAAGATCTGAACAGTCTAAAAATGGCTGCTGCCGCAGGAGGTTATCTCTATCTCGCAACGTTGCCAACTACATCTCCGACGATTGACAATAAATCTCAAATCTCTTACCTCCAGAAAAATAACGATAAGGCAGTCACTGAAATATTACCTATTGCTTGCGCTACACAAGGGGCACAAGGAGCCGTCATATCAGAGATCATAGATCTAGATCGATCTGGGGCAGTGGCATATACCGATGGACCAGATCATCAGATCAACAGAGCCCAACTCATGAGGGTGCTACAATATCTCAAGAGAATAGATGGCATCTATATCCACTACCTCAAGCATGATTGCCTCGTCAGCCAAGGACAGATCAATGAAGGTGCTCAAAGCATGAAGCTGGGTCTCGTGGGAATGCCTAAGACTGAAGAAAAGCTCGAAGCACTCAATGCTGTTGAGATTGCACGATACGTCGGGACAGATGTACATATCCACAATATCAGCACTCCTGAAGTATTCCAGAAAACATCGGATATCAAGGTTTCGTATTCAGTACCATTCATAAACCTCATACGGACAGACCAAGATCTCGAGGGATTTGATACGAACCTCAAGGTGATTCCACCGCTCAGAGAGCCTTCAGATAGAAAAGGCTTGATCAAACTCATCAATCAAGGAAAGATAAATTGCATCAATAGCAATCATCGCCCTGTGCTTCGAGAGGATAAGGATAAGGAATTTGGAATGGCAAAATTCGGTAACATCGGACTCCAGCATTGCTACAGAGCCCTACATACTCATGCCTCCAAGCTTGAACATGAGCGGCTGATCTATTGTCTCTCACAAGGTGCGTATGAATATCTTAAGTTAGACGCTCCTAAAATACAAGCTGGACAACAAGCTCGGCTCACTGTATTTGATCCAGATGCATCACTCACGACTGAGCAATCATACTCTAAGTGTGGCAACAACCCTGTCTCAGCAGATCAATTATCAGGGCGTATCCTAGGGGTGATAAATGGGGTTAAAAACACTTTTAATTAGTACTTTACCCCTTCAAGAACAAAAAGAAAAATCTATAATCATGGGTAATCCTGCTGTCAAATATGGTGTCTATTATGGGGCTGTACTTATACT
>CAZJTO010000126.1:0-7349 GCA_964548935.1 uncultured Saprospiraceae bacterium | reverse complement strand
TTGATAAGTTAGAAGCTATACATAGCCGTTTTCTCGACGTAGAAGAAAAACTATCGGATCCATCAATCGTCTCTGATATCAAAGAGTACACCAAGCTCAATAAAGAGTACAAGGATCTCAAGGTCATGGATGATCAATATCATCGCTATAAGAACCTCTTGGGTAACATTGAGACGGCTACTGAGATGTCTAATGATGATGAAGAAGAGATGAGGCAGATGGCACAAGCAGAGCTGGTTGAACTCGAGCAAGAGAAATCCGAAGTAGAAGAAGAAATAAAAGTACTCCTCATCCCTAAGGACCCTGATGATGACAAGGATGTGATATTTGAGATTCGATCTGGAACGGGTGGAGACGAGGCCAGTATTTTTGCAGGGGATCTCTATAGGATGTATAGCAAGTTCTTTGAGACTCAGGGCTGGAAGGTGGAGACACTATCTGCCAATGAAGGTACCGTCGGGGGATTTAATAAGTTGGTCCTTGAGGTTAGAGGTGATGGCGTATTCGGCAAGTTAAAATTTGAGTCCGGCGCACATCGTGTGCAGCGAGTCCCAAAGACGGAGTCTCAGGGCAGGGTACACACCTCCGCAGCTACGGTGGCAGTGATCCCCAAGTTTGAGGTAGAGGATATAGATATACGCAAGGACGAACTACGTACAGATACCTTCAGAGCCAGTGGAGCAGGTGGTCAGCACGTCAACAAGACTGAGTCGGGCGTGCGATTTACTCACCTACCAACAGGAATCGTATCAGAGAGTACAGACTCGAGATCACAGCATAAGAATAGGGAGATTGCCCTTACCAGGCTATATATCAAAGTGCGTGAAGCTCAAGAACAAAAGGTCTACTCAGAACAGAAGGCTAAGCGGAAGTCTCTCGTAGGAAGTGGCGACCGATCGGATAAGATCCGAACCTATAACTATCCTCAGAATCGGGTCACCGACCATCGTATCAACTTGACGCTATACAGTCTCGACAAGATCATTATGGGAGATGTTCAGCCCGTCATCGAAGCGCTCCAAGTCTTTGAGAATGCCGAGAAGATGAAAGCTGGAGAGACGGTGTAAGCTAGAAAAAGCGATTCTTGAGCTAATCCGATTAAAAGATCAACTGATTATCCTTCTTCTTAAAATAATACAGTCCAAAAACTCCAATTAAAAAAAGTGCAATAGAGATTAATTGTGCTTGTGAGAGCTCCATTCCAACCACATTATATCTTGGGTTGACACGGATATGCTCTACTGCAAATCTTGCCACACTCATGAGTGTTAAGTAAAGGCTGAACATCACACCAGCCTTCTTGACACGTGGGCGATTAAACCATAAGATCAAGAAGATCACACCACTCGTGAAAACCTCATAAATAGGAGTAGGAAATACAGGTGGCGATAGCTTGCTACAGTATTTGTCAGCGCAGCCATCGATAGGGACTCCTTCATTCAATACATTATTGGGATAGTCATAAGCCCACATCCAATCGGGCAGGAAGAACCATCCTGGTTTAGCCAGCTCATTGACGAGGCCCCAATCGCCATCGCCTGATATCTGACACCCTAGACGGCCGATACCATAACCAAGGATAAGTGCAGGTGCTATAGCATCTGCAACATGGATAGCTGGCATCCCGTTCTTGCGGACATAATAAGCGATCGCTATAGTCGCTAAGATAAAGCCCCCATAAATGGTAAGTCCACTACCAGAGAACAACTGTCCGATAGGGTCTCTTAAGAAAGAATCCATGTTCTCAAGAATAGAAAACAGTCGAGACCCCAAGATGCCAAAGATTGCGGCAAGTACTATGATATCTCCGACTCGTTCGTGTGGATGGGTAACTCGAGTCACCTGCTTAGGCTGATCAGTTTTTGATTGCTGGCCCTTCCAGTAAGAGTAACCGGCAAAGATTAAAAGCCCTACAATGCCAAAGAGTATATTGCCCCGACCCGAAAACACAAAGCCCGCAGCATTATCTTTGAAATCTGCAAAATTCATCGCGATCTCAGGGATTTTAAAGCCGAGCACAAAGCCAAATATGCCATTGCTGACGACATCATTGATCTGTACTCCTTTGCCTTCCCATACTTGTTTACTCGTAGATTTGAGGATTCCTTGTTGCTCTTTTCGCTTCAGTTCTTTATACAGAATATACCCTAGGGCAAAAAAACCACAACCCATCAACAGCCCAAACATCTGAATGACTGACAAGCCATTGTCTCGAGCCGTACCAAATAAATCGTGGAGTAAGTAGGACAGGTTAGGATACATACTGGCGGTTCTTTATATCAGGCGATAAAGGTACACCTTAGACAGAATGTATTGTTATTAGACAGAGTGAATGTTGGGGATTGACGATTTCTAATAATTTTCTGTTAGGTGGAGCGCATTGAGTCCACAGCCATCCTGGAATACTGCTTTTACATATAGGTTGTCAACAACAAAACCTATGTCATACATATCGATTTTGTCAATCTCCGTGATACCTGCCTCTTCTAATAAATCGAGAAGCTTTGATTTAGACGTTCCCCATGTATTGCACTTTTTGCCTTGAGATAGTTTCAGGCCTAGTTTTCTCAAGTTACTAGGGAGGGTATGATCTTCGTCCCCTTCAAAGATCACTTTGTTGATTGTACCATTGAGACCAACATATATGGCAAATTGACCTCCTGCTACCTGATACTTCGTAAACGGAATATCTTTTTGAAAGAGCTTACTTTTCTTATCCACAAGACTTAGCTTATCCTCTATTTCCATCGCTTTAGTCTCCCCAATTTTTATACTGAAGGGAAGTCCAATTGAAAATGTCGAGTCACTTAATGAGGATGATATAAGAAGTAGAATACTATATAGAATGGTCATTGCTGAAGCTTTTGATTACAAAAGATACAACTTTTCTTCAGTCCTATTTTGATTGGGTCATTGTTAATTCTGGAGTTAGTTGACCTAAAGTAAAGTCGTCGATCTGATTCACCTTGGCTATATCATAGGGCAGCTCTACTTTGATATAATTATCTGTGAATCCCGTCATTAGGCCTTCCTTCTTAGATTTTTCAAATAGCACTAGCCGACCTGTGCCCAAGTGTGATTGATAGAATGCCTGCTTCTTTTTGATGGATAGGTTTCGTAATGCCTCGTTTCGCTGTCGACGGACATTGACGGGAACTAATTCTCCCATCTCCGCTGCAAGCGTATTAGCTCGCTCCGAATAGGTGAATACATGTAAATAGCTTACATCCAAGCTGCTGATGAAGTCAAAGCTCTCCTTAAAGTCTTCATCTGTCTCGCCCGGAAATCCGACGATGACATCTACTCCGATACATGCATGAGGCATGGCACTTTTGATCATGTCTACCCGATCTGCGTATAACTCGCGCTTATACCTGCGACGCATCAGCTTGAGGGTCTTGTCACTGCCAGATTGTAGTGGGACATGGAAATGTGGCATGAACCGCTCCGATTGAGCGACGAACTGGATGATCTCCTCTGTGAGCAGATTGGGTTCAATAGACGATATCCTAAATCGCTCTATGCCCTCTATCTGATCAAGTTCTTTGATTAGGTCAATGAAGAGAGCTTCTTTTTTTGGCTTGACACCTTCGATGACTGCTGTGCCGTTGCCAAAATCACCAAGGTTAACACCGGTCAGGACAATCTCCTTGACGCCGAGGTCGGCGATCTTACGTGCATTCTTAAGGACATTATCGACGGTGTCACTGCGACTCTTGCCCCGGGCTTGTGGTATGGTACAGAAGGAACACTTGTAGTTGCAGCCATCTTGTACTTTAAGAAATGATCGAGTGCGATCCCCATATGAGAAAGCCTCCTCAAAGGTGTTAGCTTGCTCTACATTGCCTGCCTGCACCATCCCCTTATCGGTATGATGAGAGAGTGTATCTATATAGTTGAGGATATTAAACTTCTCTGCTGCGCCGAGTACCAAGTCAACTCCAGGTATGGCTGCGATCTCTTTCGGCTTGAGTTGAGCGTAACAGCCGATGACGACCACCTTAGCCTCAGGGGACTGTCGCAGCACTTTGCGTACAGCAGAGCGACATTTGCGATCCGCAAAATCTGTAACCGAGCAGGTATTCAACACATATATATCTGCCACATCCTGAAAGCCAACAGTACTAAACCCATGACCTTCAAACTTCCGCCTGATCGACGAGGTCTCCGAAAAGTTGAGCTTACAGCCCAAGGTGTGAAATGCTACCGTCTGTGGTGTTGACATAATCTCAGAATGACTGCGAAATTATACCTATTCATCAGGTTTATCAAATTCTCTTTTTCTGAATCTGGCCGATGGTTCCAACTGGTAAGCAATTTAATCTCTATCACCCAAAACCAAAGAAACACAATCGCTTGATACTACGATTACCATAGCGGCCTATCTTTAAATGACAAACCGCACCCTCATGTACAGATACTTAATAGTCTCTCTAGTCCTAACCTTGGCTATACTACAAGCTTGCCAGCAAGAACCTCATGTAAAAACTCCCGTACAATTATGGGAGGAGCTCGATGCGGACTTAGCACCATTTTATTATGGAGTGGCCTCAGGCGACCCCACCCAAGATCAAGTGATCATCTGGACTAAGGCAGTACCATCTCATCACAAGGCCGTCAATGTGGTTTGGACGGTATCAGATCGACCGGACATGAGCAATTCACTATATGATGGACAGGTGCTAACTGATAGTCTTTCAAATTATACAGTTAAGGTCGATGTGACAGACCTCGATGCGGGGAAGACGTACTACTATCAGTTTGAGGCAGAGGGTGTCAAATCCCCTGTCGGGCGCACGAAGACATTTCCTCGAGATGATATCGCAGAGCTGAAGATTGCTGCCGTGAGTTGCAGTAATTATGAGTGGGGATATTTCAATGCGTACGAACATCTTGCTGATGAAGACCTTGATGTAGTACTTCACCTCGGAGACTATATCTATGAGTATGGTCCAGGCACCTATGGCGATACTACGATAGGTCGTTTTAATTATCCTCCTCATGAGATCCTCACACTTCCCGACTATCGCCATAGATATGGGCAGTACCGGGCAGACTCAGATCTTCAGAAGGTCCATCAGCAACATCCATTCATCACCATATGGGATGACCACGAGATCACTAATAATGCCTATACAGCTGGCGCACAAAACCACCAAGATGATGAAGGAGATTATACGACCCGTAGAGAAATAGCTCGACAGGTGTATTATGAATGGATGCCGATCCGAGACAATGAAGCCATGGAGCATTATCGAGCATTTGAGATTGGAGATATGGCCTCACTCATCATGTTAGATGAGCGCCTTGAGGGACGTACTGAACCAGCTGCCGCCGTAGAAGATATCAGCGACGATCAAAAAATGCTGGGAGCGAAGCAGCTCTCATGGTTCAAAAGGCAACTGCAGGATGAATCTACACAATGGAAGATTATCGGAAATCAGGTGATCTTCTCAGATATGGATCTGAGCAATGTCTATGGGATGAAGGTCAATCTGGATGCATGGGATGGTTACCCATCTGAGAAGGAAGAGATCATAGACTATCTCAGAGAGCAAGAAATTGCCAATACGGTATTCCTTACAGGAGATACGCACTGCTCATGGGCATTTGACATTGAGGATGATAGCGGAGAGCCAGTCGGGGTCGAGATTGGAGCGACGAGCATCTCTAGTGCTAATATTGATTCTTACACTACTCAGGACTCCGCAAAGATGGCAGAGCGACTAATTCATCAGGACAATCCTCATCTGAGGTACTCTAATATCCGGGATCATGGCTATGTCATCATCACACTATCAGCCGATAGTGGCAAGGCAGATTACTACTATGTAGATGATCTGCGATCAGATCAAGCTAATAAGAGATTAGAGAAGACCATAAACTTTAGAGACAATAAGATTCAGTTATAGGCTTTAAATATTTGGACGATCGAATCCTTTGCGTTCTTAGCGCCTTTGCGAGATATAAGAATGAAACGACATGGCGGGCCTGCCTCGCCACCAATAAATCAATTTAGAGACATGGCGGGGATAAGATGCACCGTATTATGAAACATCAGTTCCTTGTAATTATAACTCATATAGGAAGACATGGGTAGTTCATCGATGAGTTGGAGTAATTCAGCCTCATGACTAGCTAACATGAGCGACCACACTTTATCGCGTTTCATCGATAGTGAATATGATACCATTTTACCCTTGACCATCAATTCATCGATAGCAGCCCGTTGATCAGGAATCATATTGATCAAATAAGGAGTAAGCTCTGGCACGTCAAACTCTACCATGTATTGCTTCTTAACTATCTCACTCTGCTCCATTGGCTAAAAAATTCATTTCTATTCTACTAGGTATTTCTACGGGGGTAATATTTCTAAAATTAAATCGCACCTCTAAATTAAAAGTCTCGTCAATCAATATGTCCCTAACATCAGATAAAGAGCTAAATAGCCTCAACTCGTTTTGGTTATTTAAGCTGATCTGATCCTGAAAAAAAATCTCACGGTTGAGCTCTGGGTTTCTAGGCGATATCGCCCTGACCGACACTTCTCTTACAATGCTCCAATCGAATGTAACGAAAGGCGCCGAAATCGTTGCTCGACTCGGTTGGATAGATCCAATAGTACTGGGATCAGCACCATTGCTCAAGGCCGCAAAATTAGTTGGCACCTGACTGATTGGAAAAATGAAGGTTTCTATCGTATTGAGACCTGGAGCAATATCAAAACTTGCTTCAGTTGATAGCTGAAATAAAGCATCGGGGGCATCGCTGCACGAGCCGAAAACCAAGGTGATTATGAATAGATAATATCGCATCCCATGAATAACGCAATAGCATTATCGCTTGTTACGATGATGAATAGATAAAAGTCTAAGTTTGCTAGAGACAAGACTTACTGTGATGAAGTATAGACGGTTGACAATTGATGAGCTCAAGAGCCTTGAAAAGGAATTCATCGACTTCTTAGTAGTCAACGGCATTCCCGCAGCGGACTGGGAACAAATTAAAAATGATGAACCTAAAGCGCAGGGATTCATCGATTCATTTAGTGAAGTCGTCTTTGAAAAAATCCTTAGACAGATAGAGTATGTCGCACACTATAGCACTCACTCTATTAAGGTGTTTCACTGTAGAGCAGACCGCATTCATCTCATTGGAGTAGATACGAATGCACCAGATATAGACCTCACCACTGATGTAGGAATAGAGCACCTTAAAACCGATCCTCCCAAGGATATTCAGATCTATCAATCCGCCAAGGATTATAGTCCCGATCGCGAGCAGGAGATATTCAAAATGCTCGGTCAGGGATGCGTAAAAACTGATGGCACACTCTACAATCTCCT
>CAZJTO010000125.1:1680-7369 GCA_964548935.1 uncultured Saprospiraceae bacterium | reverse complement strand
AGATTGTGATCCATTGGATGACACCATCAATTTCGCTCCGGGTGATCCTTGCGATGATGGTGATTCTAATACTGATAATGACAATATTAATGCCGCGTGTATGTGCGAAGGAACTATGGCAGGTGATCAAGACAGCGATGGCATCCCTGATGCTACAGATAATTGTCCTATGATTGCCAACCCGGATCAAGACGACACTGACAGTGACGGTATGGGTGACGCCTGTGATGAGGACGACGATAATGACGGTGTCCCTGATGATGTAGATTGTGGCCCATTAGATGATACGAATACCGACGCTATAGGCGACGCCTGTGATGACGATGATCCCTGTACTATAGATGATTCGATTGACCAGGAGTGTAATTGTGTTGGAACTTTGGCAGATACAGATGGAGATGGCGTATGTGATGCTGATGATCAGTGTGAGGGATCAGATGATGCAATCGATGATGACAATAACGGCATACCTGATGGTTGTGAGAATTGTGATATTGGAGCTACATGTGATGATGGCAATGATTGTACCATTGATGACATCTTAGACCCAAGCTGTAACTGCGTGGGTATACCATTGGATTGTTTTGGTAACAATATAACCCAGCAACCATGTGACGATGGCGACCCCACTACTGATAATGATACAGAATTTATACTAAGCTGTAGTGGTGAGATCTGCCAGCCCTGTACTGGCATTCCTCCATCTGTAGGCCTTGAAGCAGTCTATATTCCTACGGCATTCAGCCCGAATGGCGATGGTGTCAATGATCAATATATGATCAGTGTTACCTCAGATATAATCGGCATAGAGCTGTTTAATATTTACGATAGATATGGCGGGATAGTATTCAGTCTGAGTAATGTCGATCCGGATCAGATGGGCTTAGGTTGGGACGGCACCTTTGCTCGACAGGAGGTTCCTAATGGAGTATATGTATATGTCCTAAGGGCAATCGCCATTAATGGTGAGACGATCACTGACGAGGGGACGCTTACCTTGGTGAGATAACGACAATAAGGTGTAACACAACATTGCTAATATTATAATGCTGTTATTCTTTTTTTGTAGTTTGTAGGTATAGTTAATATACTCACAGAATACAGATAAATGACAAATCATACTCTAACTTCTGTACTATTGATGCTGCTACTCGTAGCCTCAGTTGATACAACAGCACAGAAAAAAGCGCTTGTCGGTGGCACACTGATCGATGGATTCGGCGGTACGCCAATTCAAAATAGCGTGATCATCGTCGAAGATGATCAAATCATTGCCGTAGGACACCAAGGCAACTTAGCTATACCAGACGATGCAGAAGTGATCTCAACCGAAGGTATGTCAGTACTCCCAGGCTTATGGGATATGCACGTACATCTGATGATCAATGGCCATAGCAATTACTCATATTGGGATAGCACCTATATCAATGATCTGGCCGATATCATCATGCCAGCCTCTGCCCATCAATTGTTGCAAGCAGGGATCACTAGTGCACGAGACCTTGGAGCTCCCCTTGAGGCAAGCCTCAGAGTCAGAGATCGCATAAATCAAGGTCAGATACCCGGCCCGACTATGTATATGTCAGGCCCGTTCATCCAACATCAACCCTATCCGGGTACCGAAGCGTTCAGGTGGGGCATAAGTGGTCAACAAGACGCTCGCAACAAAGTACGCAAGCTTGCAGAATCTGGTGTAGATTGCATCAAGCTGATCGACCAAGACCAAATGACCATGGAAGAAGTTAAGGCAGTAGTAGAGGAAGCACATAAACATGGATTGACCGTGGTGGCCCACAGCCACCGACCAGAAGAGATCAGGCGCGGACTTGCTGCAGGTATAGACTGCTTTGAACATACGGGTCTCGCCTCAGCACCAGAGTATCCAGAGGATGTCATGACGGCTATAAAAGAGCGGACAGCACAAATGAATCTCGGCCCATTATACTGGACTCCGACGGTGGAAGGTCTCTATAACTTTGAGTATACCAGAGATAATCCAGAGGCGCTGGACAATGATTGTTGGCACCTTGACCTACCAGAAGATATCATTGCCGATATAGAATCATCTATACAATATCCCGGTCGCCTACCCTACTTTCAGCTCACACCAAGTCGGAGGCCAACCTTAGAGCGCAAGGTCAAACAACTCATAGATGCAGGAGTAGTGCTGTTAATCGGTACGGATAGCGGTATCCCAATGAAGTTCCATTGTCAATCCACTTGGCATGAACTCGATGTATGGGTAAACGAATTTGATATTGATGCCATGTATGCCATCAAAGCCGCAACATATTGGCCTGCCAAATCACTTGGCGTCGATGACAAATATGGGACTATCTCTGAAGGGAAGTATGCAGACATAATAGCCGTAAAAGGGGACGTCCTAAGATGGATATCATTATTGTCGGACGTTGACTTAGTGATGAAACATGGCAAAATGATCAAAAACAACTAGCAAATGAAGCTTACGAGTAATAAGCCCTTAGACCAGATATTTGGAGCGCTCTTCAAGCCCTATGCCGAGCGAGTACCGGATGTCAAGAAGATCACCGCCGCAATGGTTGACAAAGGCATGGTGGAAGATCAAAGTGATATCATCAATGATCATGTGGCATTCAGAACACTTGGCGCCCCAAATCTGGGATTGCAATCGTTTGAAAAGATATTTCTCCACTATGGATATGAGCGTCGGGATCATTACTTCTTCGAGAAGAAAAGACTGGATGCCTATTGGTATGCTCCACCAGAGCCCCATTATCCCAGAGCCTTCATTAGTGAGTTAAGAGTGCAAGACTTATCAGATCAAGCACAGGGCATCATACAGAAGTACATCTCAGATATAGATCATGATCCTGTAGATAATCTCGATCTCGATGATCCGGTACAGGTAGGCGACTTCTTTCATAAGCCTTTGTGGGATCTTGTCAGCCATAAAGACTACACTGATCTACTTGATGAAAGTGAGTATGCCGCTTGGGTAATCTACAATCGTTACTACCTCAATCACTATACCATCAGCGTACACGATCTACCCAATGGGTTTAACCGGTTAGAGTCTTTCAATGCCTTTCTAAAAGAGATCGGTGTGAAACTGAATGACAGTGGTGGAGAGATAAAAACAAGCCCTGATGGCCTATTGCGACAGACAAGCTCTGTAGCGGGCAAAGTAATAGCTCAATTCAGCGATGGGAAGGAAAAAGAGATAGCAGGGAGTTATGTGGAGTTCGCAGAGCGAGGCGTGTTACCACAGTTTCAAGCGTTAGATTCCAATAAAATTGGACGGACACATCGCCGAGATGGATTTGCGACTGGCAATGCTGATAAGATATTTGAGAGCACCTATACGACGCAGACGGACCGATAAGCAAAGTTTCGACTAAGCCTATAAATAGGACAAAAATAAAAGGATGAAATCTCTTGATTTCATCCTTTTATTTGAAACACCCTATTCTTTATTCCATCCATCTGGACGCTTGGATCTGATGGGAGCCGGTGGCTCAGGCTTCATCTCGAAGGAATTCGTTTCTAATAGCCTCAATGCCTCACTTACTGCCGCCTCGAGCTGTGGGTCTTGACCCTTGAGCACTTGCTCTGGATCCATATGTACTTCGATATCTGGAGCAATTCCTTCTCCTTCGACAGCCCAATTACCATCGACATCAAAGAACCCTCCTCGTGGCGCTACCATCCGACCGCCATCGATAAAACTTGGCGTGTCCCATGTACCCACTAATCCACCCCAAGTACGGGTACCTATAAGTGGACCCAAATTCTTAGCCCTAAACATATAGGGCAATAGGTCACCGCCTGAGCCTGCACGCTCATTGATGATCATAACCTTAGGACCCCAGATGCCTGCAATCGGCGTAGTCCATGGACGTCGACTCTCAGACTTACTGTTGAAGTATCCTACTACCTCTCTACTCATGATATCTATCATATAGTCAGCGGCAGATCCTCCGCCATTGTTTCGCTCGTCGATGACGACCCCTTTCTTATCCTGCTGTGAGAAGTAATACCTATTAAAATTAGTAAAGCCTCTACCACTCGTATTGGGCACATAGACATAGGCCAACTGACCATTCGAGAGTTCATCTACTTTGCGACGATTTGACTCCATCCAATCTATGGTTCTCAAGTTGTTTTCACTCGATACTGGTATGACCGTTACGATTCGTTGATCGCCTCCAAGCCTAGGCTTGACGCCCAAGCGCACTTGTTGGCCCGCCGTCTCAACCAGATACTCATGTATGTTGTCATCACCAGTCAGCTCATGGCCATTGACAGATGTGATATAGTCTCCTTCGGCAACATTGATTCCGAGCATAGCCAAAGGGGCTTCAACATTCGGATTCCACTGTCCAGAGTTATAAATCTTTTCGATCTGATACATGCCATTGTGAATCGTGTAATCAGCACCAAGTAGTCCACCCCCTACACGATCCAAGTCTGGGAAGTCCCCTCCAGAAACATAGGAGTGTCCTATGGCTACCTCGCCACTCATAATATCAACTACATAGTTGAGATCAGATCTGTGACGCACATCATCGATCCATGGTGCATACCATGTCCATACTTGATCCCACGGGGCACCATGGACATTGTCCACGTATAGAAAATCTCGCATATAGCGCCATCCTTCTCTGAAAATCTGATGATACTCCTCGGTTGGATCAATCTTAATCTTGAGATCGATATTGATTCCGTCATCTTTATCGTTAGGCTTGCCGCTCAGCGCTGAAATACTCAACTTAGATCCAGTTCTATGCAACGCATAGGCCCCATCATAAGAGGTGCTAATAGAGCTCAATCCTGTGGCCCACTCCTCTTTCTTTTGCTTCTCGAGATCATACGTGATGGCATTAAATCCTGACTCAGCGGTTCCTAAAGCGAGGACCTTGCCTGCTGGGGCGCGCTCCAATCCAAAGAAATCGCCAGATATATCTGGCACAGGCACTACCCGTTCCATGATTCCCTCAAAATCAATAGACACTTCGACCGATTCTTCATCACCACCATCCTCACTCTTGTCCTCTGTATCCTCTGACGCCTGTTCATCATCACTCTTAGGCAGCAAGGGTGACGCCCCATCTTCCTCAAGCACAGTGATATAGAGCGTGCGAGTGAGATCGGGATCATATGAACTCATATCAAGCCATCCAGATGCTAATCCATAATCTGTGCTCGCCAGATAATACAGATATTGCCCACTTTGGTCAAAGACTGGGGTCACCACATCGGCCAAGCCTTCAGTGACCTGATGACTTGTTGAACTCTGGGTATCATAGATATAGGCCGCCTTGAAGTGGGTGGTCTGTTGTTTTACATAGGTGATGTACCGACTATCTGGGGACCATTTAGGATTTAATGTTCTATTGGGATGCGCATAATTATCTGCATCTACCTTGATAAATTGATCTGTCTTTAGGTCGGCATACCAGATCGTATAATGCGTATCCGTGAATACGATCTTCTCACCATCGGCGGACCAGTCAGGTCCAAAATAAAATGTCTGAGACGGGATGGCAAGCCTTTTCTGTATGTCACCGTACTGATCTGCAATGATCAGCTCATACTCTCCACTCTCATCACTGAACCAGGCTAGCTGATCGCCCTTGGGACTCCAGATCGGAGCCCTGTCTGCGACTCCAGAGGTATTAGTGATATTTCGTGAGCTACCATTTTTCTT
>CAZJTO010000125.1:0-1580 GCA_964548935.1 uncultured Saprospiraceae bacterium | reverse complement strand
GCTCTTGACATCAAATCTCTTATGAAAAGTAATTTGCTCTTCTTCTTGAGACTGAATGTCATAAGACCAGATATTGCTGACATAATCTCTTTCGCTCAGATAATATACTTTCTGCCCGATCCAAACTGGGTAGAGCTGTCGCTCACCATCGAGTTGTGGTGTTTTCTGGGTTTTGCCATTTTGCAAATCTTGAATCCAAATCGGCATAGCCTGCCCACCACGATAATTGCGCCATTCGGGATCCCAGGTATTGATAGGAGTATAAGCTAGATATTGACCGTCGGGCGATACCTCTCCATATGCTGCCCTCGTAACGTTGAGCGGCTCAGGCATCCCGCCATCTATACGTGCCTGATAAAACGAAAAAGTCTCCGTGGGATGTCCCATGCGATTAGATCCAAAAACTACTTGCCCTTCAGGAGTCCACCCGGCAACTCTGTCGGCTCCAGGATGCCATGTGATTCTCTCGGGAGACCCTCCCGCAGCAGGAATGACATAGACATCAGGATTGCTACCATATTGTGCCGTAAATGCAATCATACTACCATCAGGAGAAAAATGTGGTGACCCTTCAGCGCCTTCGTTAGAAGTTAACCTTATGGCTTCACCTCCCGTACGGTCTGCTTTCCAGAGATCATTAGCATAGATGAATACAACGTGATCATCTGATAGTGTCGGCTGCCGCAACAGCTGTGTTCCTTGGCTGTACGTAAGAATTGAAATAGAACAAAGAAGTAGTGTGAACAGGATTTGTTTGATCATCATGGACTCTCGTTTATATTTGATTATTTATGGTGGTTGACATTCTAAAAATAGAAACTAATAACAATAAAAAAATGCCACCCAACTAAAGCGCTGAATGGCATTGTGAAATCATCACTCTTATAGACCTCCTTAATGTGCCGCTGTCACGTCACCAGTCTTATTTTTTTGCCAGAAATATAAGATCAAAAATCCAAATATCAATATCGCTGGTATCATTGCTATATTTTGTAGGGTGGCTTGCCCGGCCATGAGTTCCAGTTGATCGCCACTGAAGCCCTCCAATGCTTTGGCTTCTCGATTGCTATCCATCCATCTACCAATGATCGGCTGAAAGATAGACAAGCCTAACATGCCCATACCTCCGACTACGGACATACCGAGTGCGCCAGTCTCAGGCAAGTATACCGCCACAAATGATATCATATTAGGCCAGAAGTAACAGACGCCAATTGCGAATAAGATAGCTGATACATAGACCATACCTCCTGTAGCACTACTCATCAGAAAGATTCCGATAGCAGAGATCACCGCCGAGGCTAATAGCACTCCTGCAATATTAAACTTCTTAATTACTGGTCCTGCAAAGAATCTCCCAGCAGCCATCAATCCTGTTACCAAAGCCAAAATGACTAGCGGTTGAGCGCCAGCATTGGCGAGGATTCGCTCTACCCATGACTGTGTTCCGAGCTCTGTGGTAGCCGTCAATGCCATAATCAGCATCATCAACCAAAATATCGGCGTGGTTAATATGGCTTTAAAGTTATCACCTGTGTTAGTTTCCAATGAACGGCCTGTCTCTGGAAACTTCTGCCCCG
>CAZJTO010000124.1:0-7519 GCA_964548935.1 uncultured Saprospiraceae bacterium | reverse complement strand
TGGCTCCATCGGAGATTTTGTATGGGTTGATGATGGCGATGGCATCAGACAAGATGATGAACCAGGTCTAAACAATGTTGAAATAGAATTATTGAATACGGATTTTGAGATTCTAGCTTCGACGATCTCAAGTGATGATGGCAGTTATGTGTTTACCAATCTTCCGCCAGATCAGTACATTCTAAATTTTGTTTTACCAGAAGGTTTTGACTATTCTCCTATCAATGCTGTTGTGGATAGAACAATTGACAGTGATGCAGACCCTCTGACAGGTATGACAGAAGTGATTACTTTAAACAGTGGTCAAGTGATCGAAGATTATGATGCAGGATTTTCAGCGCCATGTGACTATACTGCGACTATAGAGTCCACCGATCCAAACTGTGGCTCACAAGATGGTGCTATAAGTGTTGCCATTGTTGGAACATCTGGACCGTATGACTATGTATGGAGTACAGGTGATATAACTCCTAGTATAACCGACTTAGGTCCGGGTATATATAATTTGATCATAACTGATAGTCAAGGATGTCCTCGCACATTTATCGTGGAGCTAACGTTACAAGGTGATTGTGATCCAGTCTGTGCACAAATTGATGCCAGTGTATTTATCGAGGGAAGCTTCGATTTACAAGCCGGAGAACATCGAGCGGACTTGATGCCATTAGGATATCTACCTGGTCAGAGACCAAGAGCATTCTTTGGTATTGCGACCGAGCCAGGACACCCCTACAAGATAGAACCATGGTTCTATAATGGGACTGAAGGATTAAATATCGACGAGACTAAAGATGGCAATGCTGAGGCTTATTCCGAGAATGCTGTTGATTGGGTACTTGTGAGTTTAAGACAAGACAGAACTGAAGAATATCAATCGTGTACTCGAGCTGGAATATTACGTAAGGATGGTACCATCGAGTTTACGGGTGCAGAATCTTGTTGTGTTTTGGATCCATTGCTAGAGTATTATGTCGTGATAGAACATCGTAACCACCTGATAGTGATGTCACCTGAACCGGTTCCTGTCGTAGATGGCAAAGTAACTTGGGATTTTAGAGGACAGCAGTCATTTAGCGAGTTGTTTGGGTTCGGTCAAAAAGAAATCCAACCAGGTGTATTTGCTATGTATGGGGCCAACAGTAATCAAGCTCTTGGTGATGGCTCGTCAGTGAATATTACTGTAGGTGACTTAGATCAGCTACAACAAGAAAATGGACAAAATAGTAGCTACTATTTCGGAGACTTTAACCTTAATGGTGATGTCAATGTACAAGACGTAGGATTTTACTTAGATAACATAGGCGTATTCTCGGATGTGCCAAAAGATTAATTGTTTTTTTTGATTATATTATGCTGTAATTTAGGACCCAATAAAGTTTGGGTCCTTTTTTTATTTAAGGAGTTTAATAGCCATAACTTTGCAAGGTGTGGATACGACTTATAATCCTAGGCATATCATTAGTATGTGCCATGACGCTACAGGCGCAATTCCCAACTGGCGGGTCCCAAGGTGAATTTGGAAATACGAATCAATTAGGTCGACACGAAGCCACTGGTATTGTTGAAGATACGTTAGATCGACCTCAACTCAAGGTTCTCAAGAAAAGCTTGACAGATGAGTTCAGCCCCAACATAGTAGATACTCTATATAACAATATCCATATCGTTGAACCATTTTATAATCGACCATTCTTTGCTCCTAATCTGGGCTCAGAGAATTCTGCTACTCAAGCGACACCAATAAGATTTTACAATGAAATTGGATTAGAGTTGGGCCATGATCAATATCGTCCGCTTTTAGATCAGTTTGATCCATATGAGTACTACGATACCAATAGGAGCTACTGGGGCATACATTATGGACGTGGAGCATTCTTACGGAGAGTACCCTCAGGTGGAGAGAGTTCTGATAATTTGCAAGTCGACTTTTATCGTCGCTTTGCTCGGGGAATTAAACTAAATTTTGAGTTTGATACCTATTCTGATGATAGTTGGATTGGTACTCAAACGAACCGCCAAAGAAATGTCGCTATTAAGTTAATTCAAGAGGCGAACCGAGGAAACCGAAGATCCTATATCTCACTACAAAACTATACTGTCAATGAAGCTCAGTCGCGCTCGTTTTTGCCGAACTCTGGTTTTGCTTCTGACAATGCGAACTCTACATTCTCGGACTTTCATTTGGAATTTGGTAATCAGATCAACCTAAGAGATAGCTTGTTCAATAGCAAGAGCCTTATTTTACGTAGTGCCCTTCAATTTAAATCTAACCGCTATACATTCATCGATGAGGACGTACAAGACAGTGAACAAGAAATATTTCTTCCAGTCGAGTTAGCAGAGGTCAATCTGAATAATCACTTGAGAACCACCCAATTCAGGAATGACCTAATTCTTAAAGGTCAGAATTCAGAGGTCACAACATCTATTGTTTATCAGAACAAGAGCGTTCGCAACACCCGTGACACCATACCAATCAATGAAATCATATTTGGGCTGAGCTATGAGCGAGATTTAACTGAATCGATCCATTTTGCCGCCAATGGGAAATTAGGAATAATTGACATAGCAGGTGAAGTGTCTCTGGGTGCCTCAATTGAACATAATGCCAATAAATGGCCATTCCAAGTTGATGTCACTTACAAGCTTCTCAATCCAAGTATAGTCCTGGAGGATCAAGTTATTGACTCTCTTAATATCTGGCAGAATGACTTTGTGAAATCATCATATTCGGACATACACTTGAGGAGTAGGGTAGCAGGGTTTGATATCGCTCTATCTGCCCTACAAATTAGGGATGGAGTTTTCTTAGATACCGATGCAACCCCAACGCAACTGAATACTACTGTCACAAGTCTTTCAGCTATGTTGTCCCGTGATATAGATTTTGGGATCTTCAAAAGCCAACATAGGTTGATATATAATCGGATTAACAGCGATGTAATTCTTGCTCCTGAGGTACAGCTTGCCGGAAATTTCTCCGTGGGTACTTTTCTCAGTAAGTATCAGGCCCGTCTAGATGTCGGAGTAGATTACTATTTAATTCCATCTTATAATTCTCCAGCTTTTCACCACGTCTTTGGTCGATTTTATAACAATGGACTCAATCAGGAGAGTGGCGACATCGCTATACTCAATCCTTATCTAACGCTACAGGTAGAATCCTTGGCATTTTTTATAAAGTCTGTCAATGCCACAGCTTTACCATTAAGTTCACAGCGCTTAGTCAACCTGACACCTGTTCAGGACCGAGGCTTGTATAGTTCACGGGTCGTATTCGGACTGAAGTGGCGCTTATTGGACTAAGATGCGTCTACATCCGTATCTATGGCAGCAGAATTAATACCCATATTAGAAAAGCCGCCATCATGGAATAGATTCTGCATAGTAACCATCCTAGTCAAATCTGAAAATAAGGTCACGCAGTAATCCGCACATGAATCGGCATCAGCATTACCTAACGGCGACATCTGTTCTGCAAAATCATAAAAGTTTCCAAACCCTTTTACTCCACTCCCAGCTGTCGTCATCGTAGGAGATTGAGAGATGGTATTGACTCGTACATTGTTCTTGGTGCCAAAGTGATATCCAAAACTTCGGGCAAACGATTCTAAGAGCGCTTTAGACTCCGCCATCTCATTATATTCTGGAAATGTGCGCTGGGCAGCCATATACGTTAAGGCAACTATAGAGCCCCAATCATTCATTGCATCTTTCTGATAGGCGACTTGCATTACCTTGTGAAACGATATGGCAGAGATGTCAAATGTCTTCAACATCCAGTCGTGCTTGATATCGGTGTAGCCTCTCTTCTTTCTAACATTGAGTGACATACCAATGGCGTGAAGGATGAAATCGATTTTGCCGCCTAAGTGATCCATGCTCTGATCGATGAGGGCAGCGATCTCTTCCATGTTAGTGGCATCACATGGGATTACGATGGTGCGGAGTTCTTCTGCAAGCTCATTTATCTTTCCGAACCTAAGGGCAACGGGAGCATTAGTCAAAGTAATCTGAGCGCCTTGCTCTACACATTTTTTAGCTACAGCCCAGGCAATTGATTTTTCGTCTAGCGCACCAAACACGATGCCTCTTTTACCTTTTAATAAGTTGTTACTCATGATTGTAGAATTTTATATTCTGTTATTCAGCTTTCATTTGAGGGAAGAACAACACATCTTGAATTGATGTCGAGTCCGTCATGATCATCGCCAAGCGGTCCATACCGATTCCGACTCCCGCCGTTGGCGGCATACCATACTCCAGCGCTCTTAAAAAATCTTCATCCAGTACCATCGCCTCATCATCACCTCGCTTGCCCAATGTTAATTGATCTTCAAATCTAGCTCGCTGATCAATTGGGTCGTTAAGCTCTGAGAATGCATTACTGATTTCTTTCCCATTACAGATCGCCTCAAAACGCTCTACAAGGCCTTCTTTTTCTCGATGTTTTTTGGCCAGTGGAGACATTTCTATAGGATAGTCTGTGATGAAGGTAGGTTGAATCAATAAGGCCTCACACTTTTCTCCAAAAATCTCGTCGATGATCTTGCCCTTACCCAAACTCTTATCGACGTGTATACCCATATCTTTGGCGGTGGCTCTCATTTCATCTTCAGTCATTTGTGAGATATCTACTCCGGTAAACTCTTCAATAGCACCATACATCGTATATCGCTTCCAAGGACGCTGAAAGTTGATGACCTGATCGCCGACCTGAACTTCAGTGGATCCAGTGACATCTATAGCAACCTTTTCAATCATCTCCTCAACTAGGTTCATCATCCATTCATAGTCTTTATAGGCCACGTAGAGTTCAATCTGTGTAAACTCTGGGTTATGAAAGCGACTCATGCCTTCATTCCTAAAGTCTTTAGAAAACTCATAGACACCATCAAAACCACCTACGATCAATCTCTTGAGGTAGAGCTCATTAGCAATACGCATATACAATGACATATCCAGCGTGTTGTGATGCGTCTTGAATGGTCTCGCTGCGGCTCCTCCATATAGCGGTTGTAGGATAGGGGTCTCTACTTCCAGATAACCGCGCTCATTCAGAAATGATCGGATGCTGTTGTACATTTTTGTCCGCTTGATAAACGTCTCCTTCACTCCAGGATTAACTACCAAATCTGCATAACGCTGGCGATACCTAAACTCAGGGTCTGTAACTGCATCATGAACCTTGCCATCGGCATCAGTCTTGACAATTGGCAGGGGCTTGAGAGACTTACTAAGCACAGTTAACTCTTGTACATGGATAGTGATTTCTCCGGTTTTAGTATGAAAAACAAATCCTTTGACTCCAATAAAGTCACCTATATCGAGCAGTTTTTTGAACACAGTATTGTACAAGGTTTTATCCTCACCAGGACAGATGTCATCCCGACTGACGTATGCTTGTATACGTCCGGAGCTATCTTGCAGTTCTGCGAATGAGGCCTTGCCCATAATGCGCTTCATCATCAATCGTCCAGCTATACTAACTTCCTTAAAATCTTCCTTGCTTTCCTCTGAAAATGATCCTTTAATATCGGTCGCATAGTGACTGATGTGAAACTCTGCTCCAGGGTATGGATCGATGCCCGCTTCAATGATTTTTTGAAGGTTTTCTCGGCGTATTACTTCCTGCTCGCTTAACTGCATAGGTACAATTTGACTGCAAAATTAGAGGATTATTTTACTTATCTATTCTCAGGCATTGTGCTTTGCTATAATCAATTCAATATAGCATAGGGGGTTAACGTCGGATAGTTGTCATAAGTGTAACGCACGATCTCTAATACAATGAAAAATTTCAATTTTATTTTCATCTCCGTTTTATGCTTTTTAGCTAATACGGCTTTCTCCCAAACCTTTGAATTAATTGACCGGATAGATTGGTCAGTACAAACAGGCCTCGAAGGCGATACACCCAATGGGACATCGTGGGATGCCACGGGTAACGAGGCTAACGATTGCGATGGCGATGGCTTTTTTGGTGTCCAGGGAGATGCTTTCGTCATTAATGCCTGGGAAGGTACTTGTGGATGTCCTTGTGCTCCAGGAGATCCGAGCCCTATTTGTGGAGAAAATGATAGTGAAATAGGGATTGTTATCCCTAGCAATTTAGTCTTTGGCAATTGTATGGTGCGATTAAGCATTCCAGTGATGGCCTCAGCTACATTAGATTGTAGTGATATGACAGCGGCAGATATGGCATTTGGTACTTGCCAGGAGCCTGGTACTGATTATATGCGTATTACTGTTTCCTCAATTAATGCTGAAACAGGAAGACCAGAAGAACAAGTCTTTAATATTTGTGGCACTGATGGTATCCCCGCAAACGGAATTGTTGAAATTGTCATTAATGATCCAATTGTTGTTGAGGTAGAGATAGAGTCAGGAACTCAAGAGCTAGATGAGTTTTATGAGCTAGGTGATATCCTAATTGAGGGATTACGCCGAGAGCTAGCTTCGGTAATGATCTTTCCTATTAACAGCAATAATGGAGCAATTTGTGAAAATTCTTCTCTGCCATTGATTTTACAGACTAATGTGATATCCCCTGAGCGGTTTGATTTCTTGTGGTCAGGTCCGAATAGCTTTACTTCTACAGATACAGAAGTCAGGTTTGATCAAGGAGATCTAGACCCCAGCAGACAAGGTACTTATACACTACAGCTTACTGATACCAATGGATGTATTACAATAGAAACGGTCGAAATATCTATAATTCCAGCTACTGACGCGTTTTGTACTTCAATGCCTGAATTTGATTTTTTAGGAATCCAATGTTCTGATGTAATTCTTCCTTCGGTTTCTGATAATGGCATTGCGGGTACGTGGTCACCAGGAGCAGACTTAGAACAATTTGCAGGTCAGACCTTAGATTTTACTTTCATACCAGATGATGCGAATATCAGTGATTTCACAATTCTGATAGAAGTAGATGACATTAGCAGGTTAGATAATTTTGCGATACAGCCAGATCCTATACCTGTGTTTTGTAATGCGTCTACAGAGCGGTACGATTTTATCGACATTTTTCAGATGAATTTAGATCTTCGCTTGAGTCTTAATGGTGAGGCAGATATATTTTTCTTTATTCAAAATAATGAGACAGTACAGGATGTAGAAGCTCAATTGAGATCTGTTTCTCTTTTTGGCTTACAAGCAGGTCCACCACGGTCGTTTTTTATAGAAGCAGTAAGTCCATGCGGGGAGCTTAACCAAATGACATTTACTTTCTTGATTGTTGATGCAACCGACCCAGTGGTTATTGATACGAGTCTCTGTGAAGGCGTTCCTTTTGAGTTTATGGGTATGGACATAACGGAAAGTACTTTTATTCCATCTACAAGTGCAGAGTGTGGCGGCGGTACGCAGGTTAATATCAATCGTTTGCCAGCAAGACGAAATATAGATTTATTTTTCGAAAGTTCTTTATGCGCAGATGAGGCCGTCTATGTATATGATACTATTGATCCCAACGGTAATATATTAGGTGGAATCACTACCGAGTTCATTCCAGAAT